>DATBGR010000404.1:0-6197 GCA_036557905.1 Nitrososphaeraceae archaeon
ATTAATTCTCTATGGATTAAAGTTTCTCCAATTATTTTAAGAACCTATTTTGGAAATACGTCAAGTCTAAAGCTGCGGAACTATAAGAGGCAAATAGCATTCCCAATGGCCTAATCATAAGAGGAAACTTTTAGTAGGTAACGAGAGGAATGCTGTTCTTCCTTGTATCCAAATCTCTTCGCCCGTTAAACTTGTAATTAATTATTAATCAGTTCATTGCCATTAATGTAGAACTTCACTGATGAGAGTCATATGCTACCATTTACTAAACTATTCAATTGTTCTATGGCAACATTTATTTAGAAACTCAATATTGTCCATAGCGTAGCGGGGTTGATATATCAAACTTGACTAGACTAACTGTCTGTCCACAAGGTCATTACTGTTTTAATACCATTTCTACGTCACACCGAATTTTGTATTTAAAAAAAGAACATGTGTTCTATGCCCAAAGTTTCTCTTTGAAGGTAAATTTCTTATTCAATATGAAATTGATAGTTGTAGCGATACCAATAGCTACAATTAACGAAATTCGGTAGGGAAAGAGATGTTCAACCATATAATAAAGAAGAGTAATTTGGATAAATAGTCCAATCGCGCTCACACCAATGAACGAAACGTATTGCCTTGCAGTTGCGCCTACTTCAAATCGCTTATCCTCGAACGTCCAGTACTTGTTAAAGAAGAAGTTGGAAGTAGACGAAATGGCCACACCTATAATTGATGCCTCCAGATACCACACATTTGATAACAATCTGATAGAGTTGGCCACATCATTAGCCAATAGAAATGAAACAACATAGTTGATAATCAGTCCTGAAAGACCGACTGTATAGTATCGACCTGCTTTAGATATGAATAGTACTGATTTTTTATTTACGCGTTCGCTGATTTTGACCTGGCCCGACTTTTGTCCATGTTTGTATAACTGCCAGATCGCTTCAGCATAGTTCATTACTACGTTGTAATTCATTTTACTTTTTCCAGATTGCCTATCTGTAAATGTATATGGTATTTCCCTGATGGGAATTTCCTTATTTTTTACCAAAATTTCGAGTAGAATTTTGTAGCCTTTGGTATCGATAGAAACATTCTGTATTAATTCACGAGGCAGAGCGAAGAACCCTGACATTGGGTCTTTTACACGTTTTACATTTAATCCTAGACGTGCCAAAGTAGAAGCTCCCCTACTCAAAAGTTTCCTACGCTGTGGCCAACCAACGACTTTTCCACCCTCGATAAACCTAGAACCTATAATGATAGAATTTGGATTCGATGCCAACTCACGCATCATTTTAGGAATAACTTCAGGTGGATGTGAAAAGTCAGCATCCATTATTAACACATTCATACCGGACGATTGTTTAACACCATCAAGAATAGCAGGGATTAATCCATTCTTTGCTCTCCTATGAACAATTTTTACCCTGTAATTTTTTGAATTTGAATTCGATGAATTATCTCTTGCTTTGTCAAGTTTATCGTTTCGCTGTGCTATGTAATTCTCTACCAACTTTCCTGTCCCGTCTGGAGAATTATCATCAACTATAATAATCTCGGTAAAATGAGATGTGGGTAAATTTTTTTCAATTTCAGTAATTAATCTTAATATATTCTCAGATTCATTGTATGTTGGAATAACAACTGAGAACGTAACTACATTTGAATTTGATAGGGCGGCATTATTCGGATTTGAATACAAATTCCAAAAGTTTATGGTAATAACGGCTATTAAGTCTTTTTTATTGTACTTCTAGCTGAATCGTCAACGATTTTCAGGTCAATGTTGTTGTTCCGTTCTTACTTTACAATGGTCATCGCTATTGATATGCAGTATTACTCTATTTTTAGAAAAAGAAAAAATTATTGTATCCGTCCATCCTAAGAGAGTAGGTTAACCCTGAGCAATTTTCTCTACTTCAACAGTAACGTCATCAGAGTTTGAGGCGTCTTTATCGTCAACCACTTTTAGTTTGAATGAGAGCTTTGAACCAGCAGCAGAATCCGGTACTGTAAAGCTTGCAACTTTTTCATCTGATTTTTTAAGATCTACTTTTGGACCATCTGTTTGTTCCCACTTGTATGAAACAATTTTTCCATCATCGTCACTGCTCTTTCCACCGTCAAGTTTTACTTCAGTATTTACCTCGGCTTTTTGGTTGTCTCCCGCATCAGCCTTTGGAGGGATATTTTCTTTTGTCTGATCTACAGTTGCAGTTTGTTGATTGGTTTCAGATTTTTGATTAGTCTCATTTTGTGCATTTGTGTTAGTTTGTTGAGCCGTATTTTCAGCAGCATTCTCAACTTGTACCGTAACGTCGTCAGAGCTTGAGGCGTCTTTATCGTCAACTACTGTTAGTTTGAATGAGAGCTTTGAACCAGCAGCAGAATCCGGTACTGTAAAGCTTGCTATATTTTCATCTGATTTTTTAAGATCTGCTTTTGGACCATCTGTTTGTTCCCACTTGTATGAAACAATTTTTCCATCATCGTCACTGCTCTTTCCACCGTCAAGTTTTACTTCAGTATTTACCTCGGCTTTTTGGTTGTCTCCCGCATCAGCCTTTGGAGGGATATTGGTTTCTTGGATAGTGTTTGTTTCTGCAGTTTGTTTTGAACTGGTCTCATTAATTAAATTCTCAGTTCTAGTCGCGCCTCTCTCTGTATTCTGAGTCTCATTCATCTGAGCCGCTGCATTGATTTTTATATTCACATTTGCTGAGTCGCTTTGACCACCGTTAGGATCGATGGCTCTGAAACTGAATTTGTCATCTCCAGAGTAATCCTTTTCTGGTGTGTAGGTTACAGTACCTTTTTCTTTATTGAAATTATCCAGGCTTCCATGCGATGGGTCGGCCGTTATATCAAATTGCAATTTATCTTTATCTTCATCATCTGCTACAAGCGTTATATCAATACGGCTGTTCTGATCTAAAGATACGCTTTGATCAAATGCCTTTGGTATATTGTTCTTTTCTACGAGCTTTGATTCAGATGTTTGATTTTCTATTTGGGTTTCATTAGTTAATCCAGTTTCATTCGTAATGCCTGTTTCATTTTTGGTTTGTGGTTTTGTAATAGATGATGGCAGGGTTTGGTTATTCCCAAGTAGTCCTGTTGCATTCGTAGCAGCAGTTTCATTTGTTGCTGATGTTGCATTCGTAGCAGCAGTTTCATTTGTTGCTGATGTTGCATTCGTTGTGGTTTGGTTGAGTGCTGATGTTGCATTTAGTGAAGTTTGATTTACTGCCAAAGTTTCGTTTAACGGCTGTGAAAAGTCAAGATACAATATTTGATTTTTAGTATCGAAATTACCATTATATGCATCAATTACTTGTTGTGCTGTTAATGCGCCGTTCCAAACCCTAACTTCATCCACTTCGCCAATAAAGTAATTATTGAAAGATTGGGAATCTGCGCCCAGCCTTACTGGTTCGTCGCCACCACTATCAGGACTTCCGGACGAGGATTTCGTAGCAACCATCAATCCGTCTACATAAAGATTGATAACTGAACCGTCATATGTTACCACTGCATAGTGCCACTTACCATCACTATATGAAAGGGGTGAAGTTGCATACATGGGGTTTCCGGTTGAAGTTTCAAATCCTGCCTGTATTTTTTCTGCACTGTTCATCCATATTCCATAGTTCATATTGCCACTATCACCGGCTTTGTTGACTATGAAGGCATTTGAGTTGTAATCATTTGACGTTTTGAACCATGCCGCAACACTGAATTTTGAAACAGAGCCTGTATTGTTTACGTCTAGATAACTTACTTCTGGATTTGTGGAATTTTGGGAGTAGATAGGTTGAGAATTTAAAATGGCGATTATTGATAATACTGAGAAAGTGACTACTACTGCAAGAAATGTCAGGTTAAAATTGAAATTTCTCATAAATTTTTCGATTATTTTACTGGTTGCCGACTTATTACTTTATCTGTAATCTGTCACTAGAATAGAAATAGAGCTTTTTATTATGTACCAATATTAGACCTAAAATTCGATGAAAAGCAAGCGATTAATTAGCATAACTCTATTCATCCACATAGTTTCATCCTAAGTTGACTATTTCCTTCCATTTAGGATCGAACTTGTCTAATCTTTGTTGCTTATGCTTGACCTTATAGTTTTCCAATTTTGGGTAATATCTGTGGCAGAATTAATAATATATTACTACAGTAATACCAGTTACGATTTCCATGCTAAATTTGACACCATATAAAATTTGGACACCTACTTCCTGCATTATTCCCGTTATAGTTATTATGAAAAGTTATCTACAGTGCACCGGCCCCTTTCGGGTGAACTGCGTACAATCAAGGCCCTTTCCTTATCCATTAAGGTCACCAGTTTGCTTAACAGTATTTTCGTCATTTTTAGCCTGAGCTTCTTAACCAGAGAGGGTTAAACTTGGTCCATAGACATATTTACCGGCAGAGCTAGTGCTAGCGCTAATGCTTGTACCTGTCTTTGTGATGCTAAACTTGTCCAGTTTACTTCCACCATTTGAATAGTATTGTCCTACAAGTTTATAGCCGTTGTTAGTTACGACCATATTAAGAGCACCGAATTTTTTATCTTGCTGAGTCTTTACAAATGAGGCCTTGCCGGACAAGGCATGGAAGTTTACCCCTCCTGTGCCAACACTCACAAATATCTCTCCTTTAGGGTCGTTATAATTTGTTGAACTGCTGCTGGTTATCGTAGGAGAAGAAGTCCCATCATATTTAAGCGGACAAGTCCGTTGATAATTATGGACATGTCCCTGCGAGACAACGTCTACCCCATATTTATCAAACATGGCATAGTAGGTACTTCTAAGTGACTTTGCAGTTGACCCGGTGTTAGAGCACGAAGAAGAACTGCATGTATTAGGTGATGTAAAATTCCTTATGCAAGTACACTGTAATCCACCTTATGTTTGGATTTTGCGATGCGTACATAAGATCGCTTCTAACAAAATTATAATGGGAAGAACCTGTTGAGAAACTGACATGATCTGTATCCATCACCAGCACATGAACGTAATTGTAGCCAAAGGAATAATATGTCTTTGACAGGCCAAAGGCGTTCATATACTGACTAAATCCCTCATCACTGTCATCCTCATGATTCCCAATCGCAAATCTAGTTTTACTTTTAATATCGCTTATCTTGCTCAGCCAACACGTACCTGTCGGTGAGCAAGAGTAATCTCCTACAGCAATGACTCGTTCAGGATTTTTTCCTTTGATATTATTTACGGTGCTTGAGGTGGAAGAGATTCAGCCCCAATCACCTGCGGCACCAAATTAAAATCTGCAAAAACTACTCCGGATCCAGCAACAATACTCAATAAAAAAAGAACCCGAAGCGACAGAAATTAGGGCTATCTTACCATAAGCAAAAAACATTATTCAACTTCCCACCATGGTTTGCTTATAAGATTTGGAGAATCTCTCTCTATATCTTTCTCATAAGGAATGTTTGGACTGAAAACGAGCAAAATTGGTTCAAGACTTAAATATTCTCAATGATAATTACCTTTATGGGACTTCTTAATAAGCTAAAGAATGCGTTTGGAGGAGGAAAGGAAAAGGCCAAAGCTGCTGCTGCAAAAACTGAAGCAAAGGCAAAAGAGACAGCGGCCAAGGTAGAGAGTGAGGCAGACAAGGCAAAGTATAAGGCAGAGAGTGAGGCAGACAAGGCAAAGCATAACGAAGATGCTGCTGAAGACTTGAAGTAAGATTGATATAAAATCCAAACACCTCCAAATAGAAACTAAGTCGTCTTTAATGTTCATTATCCTGACAACTTACTAGCAAAATTCCCATAACATATATTGTTTCTAGTAACTAGTAATCTTACTGTTTGAGGGTTCTATAAGACTATTGAATTAAAATATTCAAGCCATTTTGCTATGACGTTCTAATTACATCCTGCGATCTGCATCTGTTTTTTTAGAGTAGTGGAGTCAAATATTACTAGACTCGTGGTATGATTCTATCTGGATAGTTGCGTGTGTGACATCATAGGCCTTTTCAAGGATTGAATTTATTTCCTGCAATATAGCGCTGGATCTCTTATTATCGATAATAACAACATGCGCCGACAGGGCGTGAATACCAGAACTTATCGTCCAAATATGCAGATCAAAAACGCCAGTAACACCCTTTACGTTCAGGATAGAATTTCTTATTTCTTCATGACA
>DATBGR010000405.1:0-8996 GCA_036557905.1 Nitrososphaeraceae archaeon
TTTACTCTGTAAAAATTCTGCTTCTTCGCCGCCCCTACCAAAAATGAACGGATCCCCTCCCTTTAATCTTAACACCCTTTTTCCCTGTCTTGCATACTCTACCATTATCTTGTTTATATGATGTTGTAGCCCTGAGGAGCCGATAGATTTTCCGACATATACCTTTTTAGTACCGATAGGTATTTTACTAATAATTTCATTACCAACTAATCTATCATAAAGAATTATGTCACACTTACTCATAAGGTCCAAACACCTAACCGTAATCAAATTTGGATCTCCTGGTCCAGCCCCACAAATATATACAATGCCCTCGTTACTTTGCACGTTTACAATCTCCCGTTCCATCGTTTGATTGCCTTTCGCCATTCGGTTGCCAATTTCTCAACACCCATCTGATTAAGCCTATCTGCTAATTTATTCCCTATCTCGGCCGCGTAGGCCATCGATCCAGTTTCCTTCATCCTGATATTTTCCGAACCATCTGAAGAAAAAACACTTACGTGCAAGCTTAACTCGTTCGTGTTGGGTTTGGTTGTAGCAATTGCTCCAATTGGAAATCTGCAGCCACCTTGTATGTTCCTAGTCAAGGACCGTTCGGCTATGGCCTGCTGTCTCGATTCGTAGTCCTCTATTCTTTCCAGTGTACTTATAAGCGATAGGTTGTCGCTTCTGCACGTAACCGCTATAATTCCCTGTCCAGGAGCCGGCACAAATGATTTGATACTAAATCTTTCAGAAATATTTGACTGCAATGATAACCTATTCAAACCGGCTTCTGCTAGAATTATTGCATCATATTCGCCACTTTGAGTTTTCTTGATCCTTGTCTCCACATTTCCTCTAATAGGTCTAACATCCATGTCACTTCTCAAACGTAACACTTGAATTGCCCTTCTCAAGCTGCTCGTACCGACAATTGATCCGGCAGGAAGAGCTTTAAGGGGCAATTTATGACTGTTTACCAGAACATCATTAGGCTTTGCTCGCTTAGGGATAGATGCAATAATTAGATCCTCAGGAAGCTCGGTTGGAATATCCTTCAAGCTATGGACAGCAAAATCAATTTCTCCCTTAATCACTGACTGATCAATTTCCTTTTCGAATATGCCCTTTTCATCCATTGCAAATAGTGGTCGATTTTCTACATCCCCCTTAGTACTTATTTTCACAAGCTGAAGATCGATAGACGGATCTATCTTTAAGAGAGCATCAACAATAAGTTCAGTTTGTTTGACAGCTAACCTGCTAGCTCTGGTTCCGATTCTTAATTTAGCCACAATGGTTTTTAACCTCCTTTAAAGCCTGTCCATATGCTTCCAAAGTCCTATCGACATCGTCATCTGTATGTACATAAGACACAAAACATGTTTCGAATTGGGACGGTGGAATAAAAATATCTCTTTTCAATAATTCGTCGTATAGCTGTCTGAACTTTAATACATCACTTTTCTTGGCAGTAGTAAGGCTCTTCACTTCATCGTTTGTAAAAAACAATTGAAACATTGATCCTATAGAATTTATTGTGAATTTAAATCCTAGATCTTTGACTATATCTCTTATACCAGCTACCAACGTGTCACAGGTCCTTGTTATCCTTGGATAGAGATCGTTTCCTATGCCCTGAAGTATTTCAATAGTCTTTAAAGCAGCAGCAACTGAGATAGGATTCCCCGCATAAGTACTCGCCTGATAGACATTACCTCTAGGTGATAACAACTCCATCAGGCTCTTTTTGCCGCATACAGCAGCAACCGGAAAGCCATTTCCCATGGCCTTTGCGTAAGTAACGATATCTGGCTTTATTCCAAAAAATTCACTAGCCCCCCCTATTGAGAGTCTGAACCCAGTTACCACTTCATCAAAGATCAGAACAACGCCATTTTGCTGTGTAATGCGTCTTATCTCAGAAAGATACTGCTTTTCAGGTATAACGAGTCCCATGTTTGCTGCTACGGGTTCGATTATAATTCCAGCAATATCATCTCTATTCCGAATTAAATCCTCGAAACTTGAGATATCATTGTAATCAGCTATTAACGTTAGGGAAGCTATTTCGTCGGTAGTGCCCTCTGAGGAGGATACCCCTTCACAGTCTGAACCACTTCGTCGAACTAATCCGTAATCATGTGCCCCGTGATAACAACCGTCTAACTTTACTATCATTTTCTTTTTTGTATATGCTCTTGCTAATCTGATTGCAGTCATAGTTGCTTCCAATCCAGTATTTAAAATCCTAGTCATTTCAGCAGCTGGAATTAAACTTGAAAGCTTTTCGGCCAGATTGACTTCCTTTTCGGTCGGAACACAAAATAACGTTCCTTCATTAAGCTGTTCCTTAATGTGATCAACAATAGATGGATAAGCATGACCCAACAAGAGGGCGCCGTAACCCATACAAAAGTCAATATACGTCTTGTGATCAACTGTTACCAGCTTGCTCCCAAATCCAGAATTAACGAAGAAAGGATATGGTGGGTAATAACGAATAGGGCTATTTACCCCGCATGGGATAACTGAGGTAGCTCTTTTAAATATTAATTCTGATTTGTCGGACAAGGTAATATAATCACATTTGCAAAGTAAATAATAGTATCGTGACCGTATCCAAAGGCCTATCCCTAATGGACTTATCTAAATACTGTTCAGTAACGAGGCCATTTTCTTTGCATAGTAGGTTATTATAATGTCCGAACCCGCTCTCTTTATTGACGTAATAAACTCGGTGAGGAGCTTGTTCTCGTCAATCCATCCCTCTGCCGCTGCAGCTTTTATTAATGAATATTCTCCTGAAACACTATATGCACAGATTGGTAGATTTGTGGTCTTACGTGCCTGGTAGATAATATCAAGATACGGAATTGCCGGCTTGATCATGACTATATCTGCGCCTTCTCTAATATCTAACTCTATTTCTCTAATGGCTTCTCTTCGGTTGTAAAACGGTAGTTGATATGAAGTTCTATCACCACTTCTTGGCGCCGATGAGGAAGCATCTCTAAATGGCGCGTAAAGCGAAGATGCATGCTTTGCAGAATAACCCATTATGGCAATTCCAGAGAATCCGTTCTCATCCAAAACGTTTCTAATATGTCCAACTTGTCCGTCCATCATTGCAGATGGTGCCACGATGTCAGCTCCTGCTTTTGCGTGACTTAGAGCCACTTTTCCCAAAATTCCTATGCTTTTATCGTTATCGACAATGCCATTTGAAACTATACCGCATTGACCATGCACCGTATACTGGCAAAGACAAACATCGCTAATGATTGCAATACGTTCCCCAAAGTTTTGTCGTACATGTTTAATAGAACGTTGAACTATACCTCCTCTAGAATAAACTGAATTTGCATTGTCAGATTTACGCGAGGGAATCCCGAATAGAACTATTCCTCTGATGCCTAGGTCTATTATTTCCTGAATTTCATCAACCAAGCTTGATATTGGGATTCTCTTAATATCAGGCATAGATTCAATATTTAAAGGAGCATTAATTCCATCCTGCACAAATATTGGGCATACTAAATCTCTAACCGAAACACGCGTTTCTTGGAACAGATCACGTATAGAAGCGTTCCTACGAAGACGTCTCATCCTTACAATTGGAAAGCCAGGCTCGACACTGGGGTTAATTCTGCTCATATTTGAATAACTTGGCTAGTAATCTCACTAGTTCTTCTTGATCCTTTCCGTCAGTATCGATTTCTCTTCGTAAATTATTCATGGGAGCTGCTAGTATACCTTCTACAAGGGAATGTGAGAGTTGTTCTATCACCCTTCTTTCCATTGGGTTGATATCATTTCCGAGTATTGAAAGGGTTTTAAATAGCTCACGTTTTCTGATTGTGTCTACACTCTTGAAAATAGAGACAACCAGTGGCTCCACTTTTTTTCTTTTGAGCAGTATATCTACCGATTTCATTTCAGAATCTATAATTCTTTCTGCAGACATTATCTCCTTCTTTCTAAATCGTATATTTTTCTCCACTATCTCCGAGATCTGATCCAAATTCACCAACTTGACTTTTCTAATCCCTGCTACGCTTTCCTCAACTGTCCTTGGGTTAGATAGGTCGCAGATCATCATACCTTTTTCTCTATCCCTCATTGCACTTTGAATTCTGTCATTTGTGATAAGAAAGTATGGAGCAGTAGTAGATACGAAAATCAAATCTACTTCGCATAAAGATTCAAGTGCCTTGTCAAAGGTTACAGGATTGCCTGCTACCGTAACTGCAAATGATTTGGCTCTGTCAAACGTCCTACTCGTAACTTGAAACTTTATCGACCTTTGTCTTAGGGCCTTTGCAACCAGGCTTGCGCCTTCGCCCGAGCCTATCAACAAGATGCTTTTATCATGGAGAGTATCCAAATTCTCCTCAGCCAAATTTACTGCCATCGACCCTATCGACACACTTCCCTTGTTGACACCAGTGCTACTTCTGACCCTGCTTCCAACTTTGAATGCTTTGTCAAATACCATGGAGAGATCGGGGCCTACGTAGTGATTAACGCGAGAAAACTCAAATGCCCTTTTCATCTGCCCCAATATTTGATCCTCACCTACTACTAATGAATCCAAACCGGCAGCCAGTCTAAGCAAATGTGAAACAACCTCCTTACCCGTACTGACCTCTGCTACCTTCACCAATTCTTCACTAGACATTCCTACTTCCGACGCCCATGTTTTCAACAAGTTTTGTTCGTTGATAGTTCCACCGGCACCAAAGACCTCGACTCTATTGCAGGTCTGAAGTATGACGCATTCATCTAGAGCAGCCTGCTGCTTAAATAATTTGCACGCTGCTTTTTGATTCTTAAGTGCGAATTTCTCTAGTAGATGTACCGGCGCATTCCTAAACGTAATTCTTACATTGAGAACCTGCAGGTGTTTGCTTATTGAAGCTGTACTCAATGAATGTGTTCATTGCTCCATTTGGTCAACAAATCGAGAGTAGCAATTCGAGCTTCTTCAATTTTATTCTCCTTGAGCATAATCTGGATATCATTATTGCCTTCGACTGAGTATAGAAATTCCTTCCTTTCAGTTACAGTATCAATCTTAGATCTCGCTGCGTTCCTAGCGAATTCTTGTAATTTGGCCATCTCGATATCTGTCTTCTTTATTAGTCTGCGCAAAACTCGCTCAGCGCGTATTCGAATCCTACGAGCCATTATTGGACTTCGACCTGATGTTGACACTGCTATTTGCATGACATCTTCAATATTAATAATCGAAGCATAGGAAAAATCACTTACCCCAGGATCGTCTACAGCATAAACAAAGGCACCGATCGAGCGACCTTTCTTCACTAACCTTCGATTTAGTTCCTTGTCATCGGTTGCTGCGATGACCAGGAATACATCTTCGTAGTTATCTAGAATATTAACGTCTCGCACCTTTGATACAATAGTCATAATTTCTCCTCTAGATTCTAAATCCTTAAGATAACGGTTCAACCTGGGACTCATAACTATAATCCTGCTGTTCTGTCCTACTAGACCTCGAACTTTTCTTGTGCCTTCAGTTCCTCCACCGATAACGATTACCTTTTTATTATGTAGGTTCAGGTCAACTAACAACTATAGCACCAGAATTGAGGCAGTAAATCTTATTATTATCTTTATTTATTTGTTACATTGTACACGAGTAGGACAAGTCAAATATCACATTATGATTTGACGCCAAGATTTACTAAAATATCCAGATTTGTTCAGAACCGAAAAGAATTTTGATTAGTGTATCGTTACTTGCTGCAATAAAAATGAGACTATTAAATTAATTTAATAGTCTTGATGCCGATATCTGATTGATGGTCTTTGATTGGAGATAAGGGACGCGGACTCTTGGATTTGGGTAGCATAGAAGAGATTGGGACAACTACAAGGGATCGCCTTGAATTAGCAGGATTCAAATCCATCAAGGACTTGGTCGTAAGAGGCCCAGTAGATGTTTCAGACGCCACTGGAATGGAAATAGAAAAGACTGTCAATATCTGTAACAAGGCAAGAATAATTCTCGAAGACCTTGGAATACTTGACAGAAGCTTTGTTACGGCAACCATACTTTATGAAAAGCGCAAAAACGCAGAACGAATTTCCACTGGTTCCGAAAACCTTGATGAATTATTCGGTGGAGGCATTGAAACTAATGCGATTACCGAGATTTATGGTGAGTACGGAACTGGCAAAACTCAAATTTGTCATGTACTCAGCACCATCACATCTAGATCCAAATCTGTAGGAGGTTTAAATGCGAAAGTGCTTTATATAGATACTGAAAATACATTCCGACCCGAAAGGATAGTCTCTATAGCCGAGACACGAGCAATGGATCCAGAGGGCTGCCTTGAGAGTATAATAGTCGCAAAGGCATATAACAGCGCTCATCAAGAACTAATAATCGAGCAAACCGGGCCTGTTATAGAAGACAATAACATAAAGCTTGTCATAGTTGATTCTGCAGTCGCACATTATAGAGCCGAATTCTTGGGAAGGGCATCGCTTTCAGAGCGCCAACAGCGACTAAATAAGTTTATGCATACCCTTATAAGAATTGCTGAGACATACAACGTCGCTCTTGTGGTCACTAATCAAATTCAGTCATCTCCAGATGCAATATTTGGCGATCCCTATAGGCCCACTGGGGGAAATGTCGTAGCTCACACTAGCACTTACCGTGTTTATCTTAAACGTTCTGGAAAAAATAGAATCGCGAGGATGGTAGATAGTCCATGCCATCCTGAAAGAGAAGCACTGTTTACCTTATCTGAGAAAGGAGTAGAGGACCCTCAGCCAAATAGCAGATAATGTTAAATTGAGGACATTTGGTAGATAGTCTGTCATGCCTAAGTCACACGGCCCTAAGAGGAAATCTCGCTCAATTTTAACAAAAAGTAAGGTATCACATGGGATATCTTATCTCCTTATCAATTACAAAATAGGCGACAAGGTTGTCATTGACGTTGATCCGAGAGAACATAATACCATGCCTCACAGAAGATTTCAGGGCAAGGTAGGGGTTATAACTGAAGTCGGTAAGAGAATTTTGAAGATCATAGTTTATACTGGCTCAAAGAAAAAGACTCTTCAAACAAGACCCAATCATGTTAGACCATTACCAATTGGCGAGAATATCAGCCGATGACCGACATCGTAAATAAGGAGATCATCACACTCCCCGAAGTAAAAGCCCTATTGCAGGCAGTGAAGCCCGAAGAGATGGATCAGATCCAGAGATGGACCTATGACTATGTTGTAAAGTTTTCGAAATCAGACGACAAACAGTCCAACATGATGAAGAAGGAGCTAATAGAACGATGCGATCTAAAGGAAGAAGAGGCAGCAGAAGTTGTTAATATACTACCTCAGTCTCTTGAAGAATTGAGAGCTTTTACGTTCGGCTGGAAGAAACTCATTCTTACAGAGAATCTAGAAAAAATTTTGAATATAGTTAAGCAATCCTCTGAAAGTTAAATAAAAAGTTAGCCATACTACTATTCGAGGAAAGAGATTGCCAGATACCCTGCCTAAGAGTTCCCAAGATGGTTTAGAAAAAGGTCCGCAATCGAACTCAGACGGCTATCAACCACTACCACAAAGAAAGTACGAAGAATATGCCTATATTTTAGATTTCGTGCCCAGGGGCAAATCTACTACAGTAAGAGGCAGGGAAGGTGTAATCGTGCAGTCAATTGGCGAAGAACACCTGACATTGTTAGAATTACTAGGAGACCAAAATGCAAACTTTGAGGTTGGAGAACGCGTGTATATAGGACGTGATGGTCGAAACAAGGTTATAAGTGTCCTAGGAAGATTAGATTATGTCAATATTACTCAGTCAGCTAAATCTGAACTACCGACCATAGTTGAGAAGGTAGTAACGACTAATGAAAAAAGATTTGTAGATTATATCAATATGGCGCAAGCCCTGACTCCTAGAATTCATGCGTTAGAACTCATTCCGGGTATAGGAAAAATATACATGATGACAATTATAAAGAAGCGAGAGGTTAAAAAATTTGTTTCGTTCGCTGACATACAGGAGAGAGTCGGCTTGAGGGATCCGGCAAAACTAATTGCCAAAAGAATAATCGATGAAATAACTGGTACATCAAGGATGAACCTATTCGTAAGGAAATGAAAATATCTAGAAGGAAAAGATACGGTCAACATATTCTTAAAGAAGATTCAGTCATTGATCGTATCGTTGATTCAGCTACGTTATTGGGAATTGAGTCGGTTTGTGAGATAGGTACTGGAACAGGAATGTTAACAAGAGAGCTTTGCAAAAGGGCCAAATGGGTCACTTCATTTGAAATCGACAAAAAATTATTTGAAAAAGCAAAAAAGTACCTTGGCCACACTTCCAACTTGGCACTTGTGAATGAAGATCCATTAAAGTCATCCAAGTTGAATTTTGAAGTTTTCGTATCTAATATACCCTATTCTAGAAGCAGAGCGATAATAGAATGGTTATCGATGCAATGTTTTGATCATGCTATCATTATGCTTCAAAAGGAATTTGCTGACAAAATTCAATCACAGATAGGTGAGAAAAGCTATCGTGCAATATCAGTCGTATGCCAATATAGCTTCCATATGCAGAATTTATTTGCTGTTTCTAAGATCGCCTTTTATCCTGTACCATTGGTCGAATCTTCGGTCTTACAGTTAGTTCCGAAAAATACTCCTAGACTAACTGCGCCGATGATTAAGAATCTGAATATGATCTTTTCTCAGAGACATCGCAAGGCATCTATACTAAAAAAGAAATTTCTAGTAAACCAGAATGTTGGCACTATTAGAATAGATCATCTGGATTTCAACGAACTCGTACATATAGCGCAATCTTCAATAAATTAGAGTTCAGTCCAGTCGTTTTTATTGGGCTTTATGTTTGCAGGGAAATTTTCTACACTAGACAGTTGGCAAAAATGTTCTCGTATTAACAAGCCTTTCAAGGATTGTCAGAGTTTAAGAATTTATAATGCTAT
>DATBGR010000406.1:0-2391 GCA_036557905.1 Nitrososphaeraceae archaeon
GTATAATATCTGTTAGGTTCAGTGAATCATCGAATCATGTTCCCAAATTTACATAAGTTGGCACCGGAGATACTATCAAGATGAAGAAGACAGATCTCGACCATAATCATATAAACAGTAGGTTACTTGAAGAGATGAACGCAAGGCATATTAGAAATGAATTGAAAACTGACACAATCGCCCTGCTTGTGTTTGGTGCCTGTGAGAACCATGGGGATCATATGCCGTTTGGTTCAGACTTTATTTTTCCCATGGAACTGGCAAAAAGAATAGCAACAAAATCCAAAAAAAAGAATATAATTATTCTGCCAGCGATCCCCTACGGTGTAAGCTTACACCATAATAAATTTCAAATGACGATGAGTTTAGAATCTCACACACTTGAAATGATTATTGAAGATCTTTTTAATAGTATAGTTAGAAATGGGATAAAGAGAATTCTTGTAATAAATGGACATGATGGCAATATCGCACCAATTGAGTCTGCTGCAAGGATTACGAAGGATAAGAATTCCGAAGTAGTGATCGGCTGCTTGGAAGCATGGTGGGTTCTAGTAGGAGAAATTACTAATAATTTATTCGAAGTATGGCGTGGACTTGGACATGGAGGTGAGGCAGAGACTTCCGCAATGCTCGCTGTTAGACCTGACTTAGTCAACATGAATAATGCGCCTATTCAGGTGATTCCAAAATTCCCAAGCGACAATGTAAGAATCTATTGGAAATTCGATGAGTTGACTACCACTGGTGCAACTGGAGCTCCAAGAAAAGCAACAATTCATAAAGGAATTCAAGCGCTAAAATCTCTTGAAGATATTTTGCTCGAGTTTGTCAATAATATGGACAGAACAGATTGGAAATACGGTTTGTCGTTGAAATAAAATTAGGAGAACTAATGTATCAACTTGATGATTGGAATCGGTCTGTTTGAGTTTATGGAAGCCTGCTAATCATTTGATATTTCTATTCTATTCCTGGATTTTTAATAATTCATTCTGACATGCAATTTGCTTGATGCAAACCTATAACACAGCTCGATCAGTTAATCCCCAGAGATAATACGGACGTCTAACTTCACCTTCATTATTACTGATATTGATAGCTGCTTCGTCAAACTGTGCTAATCACGTTCAGCAGTTTTACGACCTACAGATTATTATCAATAAGCAATGGAAAGTTACTACAAATTTCACATTATGCAATGTACGAAGTCTTCCTGCGCTCATCTCTTACTTTCTTCATCCTAGTTTCGATTAGTTGTGCCTCGACCATTAATGATCCAATATCACACGAGAGATTTGGAACAATCTTGCTGACAGCCTCTGAAACTGCAGCAGCAGCTCGAAAGTCTGGTATGGCTGGTATTACGTTAACTAAAAATACGATAACATCAAGATTTGTCAAGGCTCCTTCATTCAATAAAATTGCTGGAATACCCATTATGGTTCCGCTGCGTAAATGTGAAAAATAATTACCGTGTCCAGCAATTAATCGAGCCGCAGAATCAGTGCTAGTTACAGCGTAGCTATCTGCAGTAAGTGCGTAAGGTGCAGAAGATTCAGATAAGCCATTTTGATTACCTTTTATCTCGTCATGTTCATTCTGTGATTCATTGCCTCTCAAATTGTCATCTTGAGAAGCAGCTAAAGAAGGAGTAAATTGAATACCTTGCGCACTTATGATTAATTTACAGTCATTTTCCATTGTCCATTCAAGAATTGCATTAGCTACATCTCGCTGTAGCATCTTGTCTATGTTAATATCTGATACAAAGAATGCAACTTTCAGATTTTCATTTACATAAATTCGGATAGGATATTGTGGAACATAATTTGTTACAACTGATAAAGGTGGAAAATCTGGTGAATCCAGAAAGGCTACGAGCTCCGTTCCTGTAGACCGTATTAAACATTCTGATGCAATAGCATTAACTAGACCAGTGGTGCTTGGAAGACCATCTAACACTGTACCTCCACTAAGATTTATTTTTTTGTTATTACCATCTTTTCTTTTTAGCTTTTTGATCTCTATAGAAGAAGTCAATTGTAATTACTTAACTTCGAAGACATATAATCGTTGTAATCGAATTTCTACGCTACTCATTACTACAATCAGTGATGGATTGAGGTTCAATATATCAAATATATGTTAGGAGTATGTTATGGGTTACTTAGCAGAACCGATTAAAAATTCGAAGTACTCTATTTCAAAATTTATCTCTAAGGAAGAGCCTGTACAAAAACTTCTTGCATTGTTATTGATTTTCACTCTGTAAGCGATAAGCTTGTTTTTTTCTTAAATTAATCATGCTCAAATTGGCTAGCATAGCATAGAAAAGTTAGCATTACCTTCTAGAATTCCAGGTACAACTACCTTTTAATTTTCATGACT
>DATBGR010000407.1:0-3001 GCA_036557905.1 Nitrososphaeraceae archaeon
TCTTTCGATTAATGTCACGATAATACTCATACGTGAATTTGGCGCTGTAATATGTATTCCGAATACTTCTGATTTTAAGTGTACACTTAGTGCTATTAAGAAATCATCCTGCTGGCAATAACACTACGACTGAGCCTGGACTCCTCAGAATGAGTTCAGATATTCTTCCTTATTGCTGCCTTCAGTTACATGAAGATATATGTAAAGGAGAAGTACTGGAGATTCATTTCAGTAAGGTTGCTCTCATTATGAATTGTCATTGCGAGTTATAATATTGTTTGTACATTGACTATTACGTGCGTGGTTGCATGATTGAACTACTATTATTATGGATTTGCTTATAAGCCCATTAAAGACATCATGACGTCCTTCTAGGCATCCAATCTTCCTTTAATAAATCGTTACAAGGGATGCATTTTGAAAGTATGTCTAGCAAGTGATATATCATTCGCTAAATGTTATCGACTATCCTAAAATATTCGATAGAGGTCTATATCGATTACATAGATGAACTTATCTTGTAAATTGTCCCTCGGCCAAGCGAAACTACGTACAAGTACCCATCTGGACTAAGTTCCATATCTGATATGCCTCCAAAATTAGAGCCAAATATTATTCCGCTTGTTTCATTATCTGTATCTGCTACCTTATCAGCAAGAGGCCCTTGTAATGCTAGACTTGTTCGATTTGCATTAAGTTTAAAGTGAAATATTCTTCCATGATGAATATCTGATACCAAGGCATCATTCTCGTACTGTTTCCCTAATTTTGAAGTATTAAGAAAGAGAATCTTTGTTGCACCTGTAGTATCATGCCAAGAAAAGTCCGGATCATGATATTTTCCCTTTCCACCGAATGTAACTAATTGTGAATAATCAAAATCAGCAGGTGCTTTTCCCTGCACCTGCACCCATCCACTATTAAAACCTGGTTCCACAATATTAATTTCATCATATAGACCAGCACCATTTTCTGTGTCCCATAACTTTTTAGTCAACGGATCAAAGTCGAGACCGAAGGAGTTACGTACTCCATACGCATAATACTTATTTGCAGGACTAGTTGTTCCAATAACACCATTACCTACAGGCTTGCCATCTTGGTTAATTCTGAGTATTCCACCTGTTCCGTCAACTGGTCCTCCGTCAGCTACGTTCTGTGCTTGACTACTATGACCATCCACATCTCCAATCGGAACGTACAAGTTATTGTCCGGACCAATTATTATAGAGCCTGCATTATGCCTTGGTCCAGGAGTAGCTGGCAAATCCAAAATGAGCTTCGGATTAATAAGCCTACCATCAATAAAGTCGTATCTGTATACGCGATTTGAGACAGAGGTGCTATCATTTATATGATTCATTGATGAATTGGTCTTTTCAGTAAAATACAAGAAAACATGCCTAGGACTGGTCTTGTTATTTGCAACTGCAATTCCGAGCATACCTCTCTCCACCTGCGATTCAACATTGACTTTTAGAAGAGGTTTGCTCAATAACTTGCCATTTACGATTCTTTCTACAGTACCTTTTGATTTCTCTAAAACCAAGATGTCGTTATTACCAAGGAAGGCCATCGTCGTGGGAAGGCTTAATCCGCTAACCACCTTTTCTGCCTTCAGATGCAAATCTTTGAGGATAGGTTCCCCTGTATTGTGTGCAAACAATGAACCTGGTATTTCCATTACTCTTGCGGGCATGTTACCTGTATTATTTTCATTGCTCCCCTGGCCTTGAATTGATTGATAACTTATAGGAAGTGTGATGCTTGTTCCTATAGACGCCAAGATGATAACACTAAATAGCAGGGATTGTCTTGCCAGCATGTCTTATTCATTTGTTAATTCGGACCTTTATTATTAAATGCATCTCAAGTTTGTTCAAACTTAAAGTATACTAGAGGCACTGACTGGACTAAATTCTGTAACGCCTCAATATGTAAAAAAATGGGACGAAATAATTGTTCGACTAATGATTACTTTCTAGAGATAGTGTGCAAAATCAAAAAAAAGAAACGCCGACTTGCGGATAATGATATGGTTCCATAAATTTCGTCGAGCCTACTTGGCTATCGAGAAATATTGTACTCTGCTATTTCCACCATCTACAACGTATACAATACCCTTGGAATCAACAGTGATTCCAATTGGACTTTCGAATTGTCCGTCGCCACTACCCGTAGATCCCCATTTTGTTATAAAGTTTCCATTGCTATCGAACTTTTGAACACGATTATTGCCAAAATCAGTTATATAGATATTTCCAGATGAATCAGCACTGATCCCTACCGGACTTTCGAATTGTCCGTCGCCACTACCCGTAGATCCCCATTTTGTTATAAAGTTTCCATTGCTATCGAACTTTTGAACACGATCATTGCCCCTATCTACTACGAATACATTGTTTGCTTTATCTACAGCAACATCTGCAGCATTTATGAACTGTCCGTCGCCACTACCCGTAGATCCCCATTTTGTTATAAAGTTTCCATCGCTATCGAACTTTTGGATTCGGTTGTTCTCCCCTAAATCAGCCACATAGACAAAACCTTTGGAATCAACGCCAATTCCACTCGGGTTTATAAACTGGCCATCGGATAATCCTGTTGAGCCCCAAGAAGTGACGAATGTTCCGTTATTAGTGAATTTCTGAACAGCAGTCTCGGCGTTTCCTAAATCTGTTACATAAATGTTGTCGCTAGAGTCTGCTGCAAGCTGTGCAGGATTGGTAAACGCTCCCGGCCCAAACCCTAGGTTTCCCCACGAAGTAATGAATGTTCCGTTACCCGTGAATTTCTGTATTTTATTACCGACTCCTGTGAAATCTCCTACATACACATTTCCATTAGAATCTGTAGTTATGCCACCCGGCTGAGAAAACATGCCGTGACCTATACCCTTTGATCCCCATTTGCCTAGAAAGGAGTACTGCTCCGATCCAGCTGAGTATACCTGGTGATTGATTATATTACCCAATACGAGAAAGCTAATTAGAACCGAGCC
>DATBGR010000408.1:0-3341 GCA_036557905.1 Nitrososphaeraceae archaeon
GCCGCAAGTAATGGAGGTGCGTTCGTAGTTCAAGAACAAGTGAGCACAGGTAATGTCAACTTGGACAAAGAAATTAACAAATTCTACCATTGTATATCGAAAACGCATGAGGATCCTCCAACCATAGAAAAAGTAGACAATTGCTATTATCAAACTTCAATCGGCGATCATCAAACTTCAACTGGAGGAACAAGTGACGACGACGGCGGCAACAGAAACATCCAATACAACAACGATGAACCACATTCATCAACTGTAGGTATTTTAAGGGTTGTTCCACCCCCTGGTGTTTTGGTAGAGGTTAATCAATCCTCATAGAGTTCATAGAGTTCATAGAGTTCATACAATCAGCAGATAAATAAATAGACATCGCAGATCTACCAACTGACGTGATCGTTAGTTGATCGAGTACGTATAAAACGGGAATTTACCTTTTTCCTAACGATGGGTTATCTTATAGCTTCAGCAATAATCAACTGCATTTATGATCACAAATATAAAATGTTCTCTAACTATAATTGACAATATGAGAATATTCAATGCCAGTCCACGATTCGGCACGCAATTGACTGAGGATGAAATAAGGAACTTTTTGAGCAATAGCAAACTTAATATCTATATCGGCACAATTGACAATCAAGCAGATCCGAATATTCATCCAGCATGGTATTACTTTGACGCTATTAACAATAAGTTTTACATAGAGACAGCTAAGAGATCAAAAAAGATAGAAAACATGAGCAAAAAGGATACCGTTTATTATTGCGTAGATGACCCAAACCTGCCATATAAAGGAGTTAGAGGTAAAGGAAAGGTGAAAATTCACGAAGACATTAATCACAATACACCAATAGCTGAAAAAATAATTGTCAAATATCTAGGAAGTCTTGCACATCCTATGGCAACCTCTCTCATAGGTAGTATTAAAGACGGAGATTCGGTTATTTTAGAAATTACGCCGAGTTACTACTCTACATGGGATTACAGTGAAAAGAAAAAACAATAATATTATAATATTATGAAAATTACGCAATTGAAAAAGATAAAGATGACCGCCACAGGCAATTCGAATCTCTAATTTTAGATAAAAGATGCATATGACTTCTATTATAACAGCAGCTAAACTTCAATCAAAGTAGAGTTTCTAACAGTTTATGTGCCTGATCTATTCGGAATCTTTGGATGTTCTACCATTCTGTCGGATTAATTATCTCTGGGTTAAGCGTATGTTGCACGCAATCCAACATGATGATACTAAGAGAAGCGCAATCAAGACTGAAATGCGTGCAGTATCCCGCAGATACCGTCACGGCAAGGCAATAACGGGTACTTCCATCCCTAAGTATTTTTTTGTTTTTTTATATGTTCTGGTGCACGCATAAATATTATTTATAGATCAATCAAAGTCTAGTAACAACACCTCAAATCCGAAAGCAAATAAGGTAAAATCAGAATACTGACACACATTGTTATACCATAATATATCTTGTTTGTCGCTATCCATTCCTTGTGAAAAGACGGTTAGCCTAGAAACAAAAAAAGGAGTGTATAGCTCTTACCTATTCATAAAAATTAGTGATTAGTTGGGAATGCTCTTGTTACAGCACCTTGGGTTCCGTAAATTTGGAGAAATCCATTGCCTGCGCCAAAGTATGCACCTATGACCCTATATTTATTGTCCTGTTGAATCTGTGACCAGGTAAGGCCATGACCATCCAATGTTACACGAAACGGCTTATCAGTTCCATTTGGATTTTTAGAATCCAGCCCCCATCGCGGTACCTGTATAGTAATTATCCCTAACTGAGATTGGTGCTGTGTTGGAGCTAGGATGATGTCAAGACTAGTTCTAGGTTGATCTGGTACCATCACAATGAGTTGCCCTAAATTGATGCTATACTTTACTGACACATGTGGACAGCCACTGCACCATGAGCGAGGGGGATTTAGGGGATAACTGTTAGTAAAACCTGTTTCTGTAAGACTCCTTAGCGCCTGTTGTTGAGCAGGGGTGATTTGCGCATTAGCCGCTTGAGACGAGAATGCCATGACGGCAGTTGCTGAGACGAGAGCCAGAGCTAAAGCGAAAAATCGGACCAGAGCCTTTTTTTTCATCTTATTTACTTGTTTTAAATCGGTCTCTATCATTCTTAATGATAGGGGCTTACTCTAGTATTTAAAGTTTGGATTACTGCTATGTATTCTTGTCTCAATCTTGTACTAAGTTCAGAGCATAACAAAAGTACGTGAGGAAAGTCAGACCTTATTTTAAATACTGTATGCAAAATAGTGAGTTTCTGTCTGACATTATTTTATACTTCCTTCGGCACTTAACTCTTTGAGTATTTTCATTAATGTATCATAGTCCACATCTACTTCATTCAGAATAAGAGAATGATCTACCTTCCCAGATTTTCGAATATATTTCTCAACCATTCTTTTTTTCTTTTGATATTGCCTGGTCTGCATACATATAAACGAAATATAAAATTATTTAATAATTTAAAATTTGGCAAATGCTTCAGACATAACATATGAGGTCATTCCAAATGTCGGAACAGATATAAAATTAGAAATAATATTCTCGTATTTTTGATTCTTTCCAAAACTTATCTCTTTTGAAATATAGCATAAGTTTCATCAACTCAATCATGTGATTGCAATTAGATTCACGAAATGAATATCGACTACCACAGTATTCGTGCTCCAACTTTGACGGTTCCGTGCGGCCAGGTGCGGTTAGTTGGTTTTCCTCAATATCTTACGTGATTGCACCTCATAAGCGATATTTTAAATTAGGACTAGTAACGGAAGATGCTATATATCTAAGTTGAATGCTAAAGCTTCCTATGACGAAGTATTAAGACTAATGAAAGAACACCACAGTTGGTTTAACGAATCAATACCACTTATCGCGAGCGAAAATATACCAAGCGTAGCAGTAAGAGAAGCGTTGATGTCAGACTTCGGCAATAGATATGCTGAAGGATGGCCTGGCGAGAGAGTTTATGCTGGCTGCATATATATCGATCAGGTGGAGTTAATCTGCAACGAGTTGGCAAAGAAGGTTTTCAGATCAGAGTTTGCTGATTGTAGAGCAACATCAGGTGTGGTAGCAAATCTTGCCATCTATGCTGCATTCTCACATCCAGGAGACTACATGATAGCAGCCTCAATCCCCAACGGGGGACATATTTCTCACGGAAAAAAGGAGAATTTTGGCACTGCAGGTCTTGTCCATGGCTTAAATATCGAATATTATCCGTTTTCAAAGGAAGAAATGACAATAGATGTTGATCAGACCAAAAAGAAGATCCAAGAAATGGTACGTGATGGTAAAT
>DATBGR010000409.1:0-21698 GCA_036557905.1 Nitrososphaeraceae archaeon
TTTTACCATCAAATGCAGCTGCTTTGCCATTTCCAGAAGTATCAATATCTACATCCGCTTTGGCAGTCTGAACGATGTTAGGCAAGAATGATGATAGTGATGATGAGGAAGAGAACAATGACGCGGTTGTTCTTGATGATGATGCTGTTGTTGTTGTTGACTGGATTGAGGGAAGTACTGAGTGGTTAGCTAGTGAGAAGAAATGTACTGAAGTAGGAGCAGCAGCTGCAGCAGCAATTGACGTTACAGTCAAGACTGCAAGTATACTAACAAGTAAAAATTTGGATTCTATTTTCATGATCTCAATTCACTTTCTTTGTATTTTTATGTAATATGTAATCCTGATACCTTGTAAGATGATGATGGGCATTCTTTTCATGATGCGCCCTGATCATGCTCACAGACATCCTCAAGAAGCTGCGGCTGCGGCGGCTGCGGCGCCGCCACCGGCAGCTGATGATGCTGCACTGCTACCGCCACCGGCTGCTGCGGCTGCTGCGGCTGCACTGCCGCCATCATCATCACCATGGTCACCGCTGCTAGATGCTGCGGCGGCTGCTGCGGCATTATCGTCGGATGCAGCTGCAGCAGCAGCTGCACTACCACCATTATTGTTATTATGACGGTGGTTTTTATGCGCGAACGCAGACTGCTGATCTGACATTGAAGTCGTAACTAACAATAGAGCTATTGTCGCTATTGCTATTCCAGAGATAATATGAATTCGATTCATATGCACACAAATGTATAATAGATTTGATTATACCAAGATTATGAACATAAATTATAAAGTCTTGATGTATAACAATTATCTATAAGATTATGGTGGTTTGAATTTGCTATATATGCTATTCAAACTACTAAAACTAGTTAATACTGATCATAAATTCAAAAATTAATCTATGGTTTTGCTTCATATATTATATTAAATGGTGTTTGAATAGCTCGCCTAAAATGCTTAAAACCACAATTCTTAACCACTAGGGATATAGCTGCTTCTCCTGCTTGTGCACCTAGTGCTAGTCCATTATGACTTAGTCACGCTGGTACACATAGCATTGTTGAAGCAGCATAAAACATACGACCTAATGGATTTAGATTATCTTCAAGTTTATCGTTTGCGAATGGCTCTATTATCATTACTATTCCATCAGGTTTTTTGAGTGTTTCTAATGCATGCGCAACTGCTCCTTGTGGGTCTTCCATATCGTGCAAACAATCAAAGAATGTTATCAAGTCATATCCTTCTGCTACTTCTTTTTCCGATTGATTATTGTTAGTATCGTTGGAATATTGCTATTAGCTTCGATACTAGAAGGAAAATTAAGTGATGATCCAACTTCAAATTTTATTCTGTCTTCACCTAGACCTTCTTCTTTTGCTTTGTTTCTAGCATACTCTATGGATCCTGAATGGTTATCAAATCCATAAAATTTTGAATCAGGGTATGCCTTTGCCATAAGTATAGTAGATACTCCATGCCCGCAACCAATATCTGCAACCTTTAGATCTCCTTTCTTAAGTCTCTTCTCAATTTTACCATCATCAAGTGCCGGAATCCATGAGCTAAAAAGATTAGCAGTATATGATGGTTTAAAAAATCTTTCTGTACCTTGGTACAAGTCTTTATCATGATCTCCCCATGGAACTCCCTTACCAGTTTTGAATACATCCAAGATTTTTGGCTCGTCTCTATAAAGAGACATTATAAGTTGAAAACCGCCGGCAGCGTATGCAGGGCTATTTTCATTAACTAACGCTTGAGCATGTTCAATTGGAAGTGTATATCTTTGAGAAGCAGGATCATAAGTCAAGTATTCACCTGCAGCTTGATTTGCAAGCCATTCTTTTATGTAGCGTTCGGAAGTTCCAGTTATATTGGCCAGCTCTTTTGCTGTTATTGGTTTTCCAAAATCGTACATGGCCATGTACAAGCCGAGTTTATCTCCTATGTAAGCCAATACAGTGCTGGCAGCCCCTCCAAAATCGGACAGTATCTTTCCCATAAAGCGTTGAAGTTTTTCGTTGTTAACTGTTGCCGATGATGAGACTGGTGAATCCATATAAAGCTCACGGAGCCTTTATCAAGTTTATAAGTATTGCTTAACTAAGATTTGCATAATGGATACAAATTTGAATTTTGAATAGATTTGTTCTTTCCGAACAAAAACAAAAAAAATACTGCTAATTCATCAAACTTTAGATTTTGAAATCAATAAAATTGCGAGTACTTAATATTATGTGTACAGTAATAGGGAACATATTAGAGTTAAAAAGTAGAGGATATTTTCTAGATAATGCATAAAATATGCAAATATGTAAGAACAATTCCTACTAGAAGATAATAGAAACTAAGAGAAAGGACGCTCTAAAGCATGTCGATCCCAACCAGCAGACTCAGCAGAAGCTTCATAGGTGCTTTGTAGAAAACTAAGCAAGACTTTATCAGGAGATTTCGAAGTACGGACCACATCGTAAGGCAAAAGAAATTCACTTATCCCAGTATGATAGAATGCTTCAGCAGGCTGTATGGGATAGTCTTTAAAGCCTTTAGGCTCAGGATAAGCATAGGAGTAGAATGCCGGCTCATCAACTAGACCTCCACCTGGCCAGAAACCGCAGCTACTTACCTCGTGTGAATATGCTTCGTGCATCACAAAAATACCACAGTTAGGTACTCCTGGATGAGCAGGCGCAGTGCGGCCTGAAAAGCGTGTGACAGCCAGATCAAAAGCTCCCCAGAAAAAATGTACTGGACTCACTTTGCCTATGAACCTGGAACGAAAGTCCATAAATACTCTGCTCGCCTGCGTCAGAATTAGCCAGAATCGTTGAGCATATTCGGGGTCATATGTAGCATGCTTCTCATCTTTCTCAAATGGAGTTCGGTCCTGCACTTCTACTGGTGTAGTCCAGATACTTACAGGTATCCCAATTGCATTCAGAGTGGTCATCAATTCTTGATAAAAATCGGCTACTGAACGCGAGCGCAATGGAATAGTCTTGATAGAACCATCTATTGTTTCGATGGATAGTACATGGGAAATAAAATCAAAATCTATTTGAAAAAGTCGACCATTGTATGGGATTGCAGAGGTAGTAAGACCTCTAGGTGTTATATACAAAGTAACGTTCCACCAGTGGTTAACTGGTGGAGTCAGTGCTAGTCGGATCTTGCCTACTATCTGAGTCCACATATGTAATGTCTCAGAAGTATCTTTCCACTGTTTCAACGGCAATTCCGGCCAAAGGTTTATTGTAGTCATAGGTTTTCCCCCTTTTGCCGTCGAAGTGACAGTTCGATTCTATCTAGGTGTGCACATTCAATTGCAAATTCCGATATTTCAGATTTGGCAACGTGAATCATACGCAGATATAACAAAAACAATTATCTAACATTTTCCCTTACCAAATGTTATTAATAGATCAACCTGAAAGTCGATCTGTTATATGCGATTTGGACTTGCAAGTTTTTTAGTAAATATGGTATGTCTTGTTTAGATCTTACTATAGTTAGGTAGTTCGCTGTCTTTGAACTTCAAGCGATGAGGTGCATTCATTACTATTCATCAAAGATACGCCTATGTTTTTTATCTCTTGTAAACCTAATTTGTATACAGCGGAAGTGGCGTCTGTAATTAAAACTATCCGGAAATCCCGTTCACTAGCTTCATAAATAGTTGTCCGCGGGCAATTTGGAAAATTGCAGCCACAAATAACCGTGGTATTGACCTTTAGACTATGTAGATGCTCTTCTAATGAGGTATTATAGAAAGCTCCCCATCTAGGCTTGTACATTATCCACTCTCTAGATCCAATCAGTTGAAGTTTACGAGACAGCAGGAGATCTGGATCCAATCTAACTTTTGACGAGGGTTTGAGATCATCCACCAACTCGGCCCCATCACTTCCAGAAATTACTATCCTCTTGCCATTCTCAACAGCTATCTTACGACACAAATCCACATTAGATCCATCTGAATTATAGAGTCGTATGACATGGATTATAGGATATCCTGCACTTCGATACTCATTGACCAAGTTCTTGATATGGGGTACTGCCCTTAGCGTTCCTGGTATTTCGGCCGGCGCGCCATCTAAAGCAAAATCACGTTGGACATCAATAACTAACAACGCAGAATGTGCAATGTCCGGTGCAATGTAGCGATTCATTATATCGAATGCCCCAGAGGAAGTAGTATGTAGACTTACAATTTATGCCATGCTGCAAATCTTGTGTTTCGAGACATTGCACATCGTTGTTGGAGCATTATGTCTATCTTTCATTATCATACAGCACAATTTGATACTGTAAAAAGATGCCCTGTATTTACTGTATAATACCATTCTAGAGCTTTATGGGCTATTCCATTGTACAATAATAAGGTTAAGCCAACAAAATATCTTAATAAAAGCGTCGAATATGTCCTTCAGTGATCATTCCATTAGCAAAGATCGTATGGTCGGAAAAATAATATGACGTAGATTCGAATGCATAAGCATCATAACTTAATCCTCGTTGGTAAAAGATATCTTTGCCCATGATGTGGTCACTTCTAGTTCTCTGAGAGCTGTGCAACATGCATCTGATGATTGTTTCAGCATTACTAGGGGATACGCCGAGATGTGAAGCTACCTTGCTTGTTACCATTCCACATTTGACCCCTTTTCGAATGCTGGTTAATGATTCATCAAATTGTTTGATAGGGTCTGATGAAGATATAGCGCGCATAATCACATTACCCTCAAAATTTTTTGCTGCACGATCATAATTGTATGATAACAGCTGACCTAATTCCTCAACCCTAGGTGCCAATTTCGATAAAGTATCATCGAGCAAGATTTCCTCGGGATTATCGTCCATCGTGTGTTGCTGATTAGGTCCTAGGAAATTCAGATGATAACTTTGTCTTAGCGAGAATTCACCTAAGGGGATTATTTCTGCCAAGCCTTGGTGTTGATCATTTCTATGACGGAAGGCATTCCACTTCCTTGTAAAATCTTTCTTGCACGTATTACAAATGTACCGAGGCCTACCCATCTTGTCTATCATACCACGTCTTTGACTTAAAAATATATCGATCAAAAGAGTGACTCAGAGTCACTCTTCAAATGCAGAGACAATCAATAACATTGACTATGAACTAAAAGATATTCTAGTCGCTAGCGATATGTTTTGCTACCTTATTTCATGAATACATAAATATTTCAGGTCCTCCATAGTCAGGAATTAAAATCTGTGATGTATCACTGCCTATCATACAAAGTTAGAACTAGAGTCAAATAATAGTATTCAGTAGATATATAATCTAGATAAAAAATAGTAAGAATTACTATACAATTGTCTAAACAAATCGTCTATCGGATTGATTTCTGGAATTGGAATTATAGCATACTGGATATAACGGTTTGACCGAGTGTAATTTCAATTAATCGCCCAGTCACTAATATTCTTGAATAGATTCATTTGCTAATTTTCATATTGCATACTGCATACTTCAATTCATTTGTCCAAAAAATCATTACAAGAAAAACTAGGGACGCGCTTGAAGTTCAATTGAAGTTTCAAAACGCCTTCCATAACGATTAATGACTACTAAAAGGTCCTCGTGTACATGCTTTTTTCTAACTAAGGATGAGATCTGAGAAGGATCGTTTATCTTCTGACCGCAGACTTGTTCAATAATGTCACCTTTTCTTAGACCAGCGTGGAACGCAGGGCTATTGGATTCTACCTGAGCTATTAAGACACCTTCAGCTACTGGTAGTATATAGTACTGAACTAGCTGTTTTGTTATTTTAATAGATACTATTCCTATCCAAGGCCTGTTGGTAACCCGTCCATGTTCTATGAGGTCGCTTACAACTGATTTGGCATTATTGATCGGTACTGCGAATCCAATGCCTTGCGCATAAGGCATTTTGGCTGTATTGATCCCTATGACTTGACCCTTGGTGTTTACTAGAGGTCCTCCTGAATTTCCGGGGTTTATAGCTGCATCAGTTTGGATCAGCTCAAGAACTCCGTGTTCAATCTGAATGCTTCTGTTTAATGAGCTAACTATTCCAGCTGTCACGGTTGGACCTCCCGTTAATCCAAATGGATTGCCTATTGCGATAGCTACTTGCCCTATTTTCAAATCATCTGAATTGCCTAGTTCAGCAAATGGCAGGGTTTCTGTTGAGTCAAGTTTTACTACAGCCAAATCAGTCATCTCATCTGTACCGACTATATTTCCTCCGAATATTCTCCCATCAGATAGGGTGATTTTTAGTTTCTGAGCCTCGTCAACAACATGATTATTGGTTAGTACATGACATCGATTATCGATGATTACACCTGAGCCAACACCCTCAACAGGAAAAACCCTGAATAGATGATCTTGTAGCAACCTTGTGCTGGCGATGTTTACGATGCATTTACTGACTGCTTCTACCGCATTAACGATTATATTTTCTGCTAATGGAATCAGCTAGACTGGACCAACTCCTTTTTCATTTTCGGCAAGTAATGTAGATCCGTTATACTTTACAAATAGTTTGTGATCTTGCATTATTATATACATATAACATCATTTGACGGTTGTTAGATAAATTGACTAGGTGTTCAATACCCTGGTCACACCTTATGATAACAATACAAGGCAAGAAGGTGAGATAGTCATAACCTAACATAATATTATCACAAGATGTCATAATAATAATGATAATAACAAAACTATGTAAGACTAGATTAGATTGAAAGATGAAAATTTAATTTAAGTGTGTAGTTATCCGGTTCGACTTAATGATTAGAGATGGCGACTATTTTACTTGAGGATCAAATTGGAGATCCTTCCCTACTTTTTTGAGTACTTTTTTCACTTTTCTCTATTGAGCTGCCTGAGAGTCTTTTTGCCCTAGCTCCAAATAATATCGCCGCAAATACTACAAACACCCCGGTAACTATGGCATACATATAAGGTAGATCTGCCATAACTGTAATATATGGTTGTACACAAAGATAAAGTTATCGTAAGCTAGAACGGCACTTTTAACTTAGAGATACTTTCATCTCCTTAGGTCGTCAAATTTATTACTTAATTTCATAACGCTATTGTGCATAAATATGAACAAGATCAACCATTTGTGAACATGTCTAAGATTGCATAACCATCTCTCATACATGGATAATAATCATCTAATGCCTCAGTTCTACCCTTTAGATATTCTATCGTTCTTTCAACTATGCTCTTTTCGTATGGAGAATGTAATCTATGCTCGAGTCCCACTGATATGCATACTTCTGGATACTATGTTCAGCCATATGAATATAAGGTATATTTGCCATGAATCTTGAACGACAGTAGGAATGATTCAGCTACGATCATAGTCCTATGTCTTGAGATGTAAACTCCAAGAATTTGTCTGTGCATTGGTTCCACAGCAACCCATAACCAAGCCTGGTCAGGACCAATCTGCATCATGGTTTCATCGATTAGAAAAGCTGCTACTCCTTTACAACAGTATAGACGTCTTGGAATGAATCTCTGAACCCATTTCCATATAGCAACATTGACTCCTTCCTCCTCTCTCTTTTTCAAGTACTTGGATTGCCTTAAATGTATTTCTGAAACGTAGGCCTAGAAAATATAAGTATAAAGCATACAATATTGTCTCTGCGGATGTTCTCTCACGTTCAAATAAACTCATAGAATATAGAGATGTTTGCAGCTATAGCCTTATCGCTAAATTAACAGTGGCCTGTATAATACAGCATACATTTAACTACCACTATTATACTAGGGACTACGTATTGGCATATGAAAACCTGCTGATTACTAGACTTTTATTCAATATAATATTAGGACTTAGGAATTAGTAAAATGCCCATTCTGTTTGATCCCAAAGAATCGATTGAAACTGTTACCAAACTGGCCTTAGTTGTTCTTTCTAACTTAGAGGATCATTTGCCAGCATTGAATGAATTGTACATCGATCTGCACAGACATCCTGAACTTTCCATGCAAGAACAACGAACAGCCGGCATAGTGGCTAGACATCTTCGTAACGCAGGTTATGAGGTAACTGAAAGTGTTGGACATACAGGGGTAGTAGGACTACTTCACAACGGCGTTGGTCCAGTTGTCATGCTTAGAGGAGACATGGATGCTCTTCCCATCAAAGAACAAACTGGATTGGATTATGCTAGCAATGCAATTGGTACAATGCCGGACGGAAGTTCAGTGCCGATTATGCATGCCTGCGGTCATGATGTACACATGACTTGCTTAATTGCTACTGCTGAGATTCTGGCTAGAAAGCGTGATGCATGGCAAGGCACATTATTTATCTGCGCACAGCCTGCAGAGGAGATAGGGCAAGGAGCAGAGACTATGCTGCTTGATGGGCTATTTACCAAGTTTCCGCGGCCAGATGTGTGCTTAGGGCAACATGTTTTACCACTTGCCACTGGTACGGTAGGACATAATTCTGGAACAATAATGGGCGCGTCGATCAATGTCGATGTAAGACTATTTGGTAAGGGTGGACATGGTTCATTACCACAGGTAACCATAGACCCCATAATCATGGCGTCATCACTAATTATGAAATTACAAACTATTCGTTCGCGGGAGCATGCAGGTGACGTACCAGCGGTCGTCACAGTAGGTTTTGTCAAAGCTGGTGTTAAACACAATGTCATTCCCGAAGAAGCTCATATAGGCTTAAACATACGTACTCAGAGTTCAGTTGTCCAACAGAAGATTATCGATTCTATACGCAGAATGGCCGAGGCAGAGGCAATGGCATTTCGAGCCTTCAAGCCACCTGAGATCACCACATCAGATTGGGTTCCTCTAACTAATAACAATGAGCTAGTTGACCAGCGTATTCGTGCTATCCATACGGCGTTGCTTGGACCTGAGAAGGTAGTCGAGTTGCCGACATTGATGTACAGTGAGGACTTTTCACAATTCGGTCTTCCAGGTCGTCACCATTACGATGGAGAACCGATCCCTTATTGTTATTGGGGCTTTGGAGGACATTCGCAGGAACTCTACGATGCCGCACCTGGCGATAATCTCATGGCCAAGATCTTGAATCTTCCCTCTAACCATCAGCCCACATTCGCTCCGGTACCGAAATCTACAATTCGGGTTGGGGTGACAGCTCTAACCTCGGCAGCACTTGCCTATTTACCATGCTCAGGGGCTACCTAGAAACAGTTTGTTAGTAAATACTCGGAGTATTTAGCGATCTCTTGTGGATATCCTAAAACTACTAAGATTGGATTTGTAGCATTTGGAGTTGATGCCGTCGAACTTGATTCTATGAATGGAATTTAGGATTGGATGTTTGTAGTAGGCAGATTCTAATTCTGTCATTGACATTCATCATGACCGGAGATTATTCGTCTTATTTTATAAATTCGGCTTTGAAGGAAAATGGAATTAACTATCAAATTGAGGGAATGGGACTTTCGGTTTAAAAGTCTGATGTATGACATGACAAAGAAAATGGGATCATATTACAAGATCAAACTTAGAAGCTCAAGTAGGAGTTTGACTCCAACAATCTGCAACCTGATTAGATTATCAAAAAAATGTTCTCCGAAGATGAATGAAATCTTTAAGTGATTGGAGTTGCATCCAAGATCAGCTAAGGGATCTAGGTCTGCTATTCATAATAGATATTTTGGTCCACCAAAGACTTTGGATATAGCATGTATTTTAGTCCACTCTTCAAGTGACTCAATAACAGCACGGGCTTGGTAGATATTATTTCCGATAGCTACTACACCATGATTTCTAATTATGACTGCCCTTATCTGTTCTTCCCCAATCTCTCGCCTTTGAAGTGCACTTGAAACTGCGTCCGCCAACTCTATTGACCCAGATGGTTTATTTGGTATTATTACAGGATCTCCTACTACTATCTTAGCCTCTTCTATTATTTGCTCAATTCTATTTAGTGAAATAGCCATAGCAAGTGTATAAGGACTATGGGTGTGAACAACTGCGTTTATCTTTGGCAATATATTATAGATAGAAGCGTGCATACGCCATTCAATACTTGGTTTTAATATCGTACTGCTGTTCCTATCGTCGCGACTGCTTTTTCTACTTGTATCTAACTTAACTTTAACCAAATCTTTCTCTTGCAAATTGTAACGAGGAATTCCTGATGGTGTTATCCACATCGAATTTTTGCCTCGTATCCTAATACTATGATTGCCAGATACCGAAGACGTAAGGCCCATTTTATACAAATCTTTGACACAATTTATTAATGTCTTTTTGCTATTCAATTGTCATCACCATCATCTGTTTTTTGTTGAACAAATGTGATTAAGTATTGGTCATAAGATGCTTTCTGTGTTCACATAAATCAAAAGGAATTCATAGAATTTGAACAGGAAATACTAGATATGCTAGATATGAAACGTCAAATGTGTAGAATAAAGCCTTGATATGAAGGTAAGAATTAGGTTTCGCCAGATTTAGTCCGACATTGTAAGATTAAAATAACAAATTCCGAATTTTGCAGATTACAGATAGGATTTTATCAAGCCTGAATGCCCTCAGCCTGAGGATGGAGTTTGGAAAGAAAAGCTGTTAATCGTTATAGATTACCTGTACCAGACATTTTATTAGAAAGAATAGATAAAATCTCTTCCCCAGTTCATATAGGAAAACTCCGAAATGCAATAGATTTCCTAGTTCCAGAAGATACTCCAGTACTTGCTGCGGCTAGCGGCATAGTTACTTTTGTTAAAGATGACTCTAACATTGGAGGACCTAACTCAGCTTATTGGAACTACACAAACTTTATAGTTATCATGCATGCGAATGGAGAATATTCTAGGTACGATCATTTGGCATATCGAAGCTCAAGAGTTAAAGTTGGCCAAGTCGTTGACAAGGGGCACGTTATCGCAGAAGTGGGCATGACAGGATACACATTCCGACCACATCTTCACTTTCAGGTCTTCATTTATACCGGAACTAATATCTGGACGGATTTCGACACAGTAAGTGTTCAAGATTTTGGGTCATGAAATTGTTAGTGTATAAGATAGTTGGCTAAACTAACTGACTATAAGAGTTAGTATTCAGCTCTAACGCCAATACTTACACTAGCTAATTACTTGTTACCAGCAGACAAGGAATTTGGAAACAAACTTGTATCGGCAAACTATCCTATCCTATTATGGCAGTTTAAGCAAGATACGAAGTAGGGGTTCTCATCATCATTACTTTTGCAAATCATTAATCCAGATGTGCTGTATAGCATGTATTGGCACTAGTTCTCTGCGGATGATAGAATTTGCACTCTCTTGTTTATATAATGTAATTGTAACAAAATCGGCCACTATTTGGACGTTAATAGTTTCACAAATATCGTGGACCTTTAAGGCATTGAATTCTTCGGCCATCTCTGTGATGGGTTTTGCATGTGGTCGTACAGTATATTGAATAATCACGTTACCAACTTCTGTTCCATGAAATTTGACTATTACTTTTCTGGTAGATTTCACGAATCTCTTTCCATCTATTAATATTCATCCTCTATTATTATATGATTCCTCTTATCTACTGGGACAGCAAACTAATGTTATTCCGTATGGGTATAGAATAAACAAGACATCTTTATTGGGAGAGGTCTGCTTCTAACGACATTTTACTATACAACAAAGTTAAGCCAAAGTATTTTGATGACGATAAAAAGGCGTTGCAGAAAACCTTGTTTATGGTAAATCCATTACTTCTCAGCGTTTTTATTGTCATAATATTTCAAGAAAGTTTTGGCAATAAATGGAATAGAAATCCAAATTAAATTATATCCGATATCCGATCAAATCTAGAATAAATATGTAGGAAAAAGTGTCTTCTAATACAGTTGTGTGGCTCTTGGAAAATCACTAATTGCGGGTTTTAGGTTTTAGGTAGACAGGATTATTATCAAATGAAAAGTCTATTCGATTATTTTTTACTCATTACATAAGTCTGCTTTTCGTAGATTTGTTTGACTCTTTGCAGTGAATCTATATCTGAGACACTTTTATCTTCACGTATGTTCTTTATTCTAGGAAAACGTAATGCAAAACCACTGTCGTGTCTATTGCTTTTCTGGATACTTCAAATGCAATCTCTAAAATTATTTCTGGCTTTACTATTATTTGAGTACCTTCATCTTTTATCATAATTGATTTTAATCTTTTTGTCATTTGATGTATCTCATCATCAGTTAATCCAGAATATGCCTTACCAATTGTTCTTAAATTATCAACGCTATTATCATCATCTCTTACTGCAAATGTGTAATCCGATAAGATGCCTGCCCTCTTTCCATGTCCATATTCAGCAATTACAATAACTGCATCGATTGTATCTAATTCTTTTTTAAGCTTTACCCAATATCTCCCTCTTTTTCCAGGACGATATTTAGAATCTGGATCTTTTAGCACCAATCCTTCATGGCCAATATCTTTGCTTTTTTCAAACATTGCAATAATATCTTGTTCTGAATTTACAAGCTTGTACGTTGAGTTAATGATAGGTTCTTTAAAATATATATTTGACAGAATTTCTTTTCTTTGTTTGATTGATTTTTTAATTAGGCTTTCCCCATTGAAATACATTATATCAAATACTACATATACAAGCGGGGTTTCTGTCATGATTTGTTCCGTCAGATTCTTTTTATGAAGCCTTTTTTGGAGTTCTTGGAAATGAAGTGGTTTTGCATTTTGAAAAGCCATCACTTCTCCATCCAAAATAAAATCTTCTATATCCAACAATGAGGTTGATGACAACAGTTTCATATTCATTGCAGCATTAGCTAAGTCAGGAAATGCATTTGTAATATCAGAAAGATTACGAGAAAATAACCTGATTTGTTGTCCAGACTTGTGCATTTGTGCTCGTATACCGTCATATTTGAATTCACATATCAACGGTTTTTGATAATAGTTGATTATCTCTTCTGCAGATAACATCACATCTGCTAACATGTAACTTATAGGTGTAAGTGGTATGATTAGTGTAGTATGCAGAAGGTTTCTCTTGGCCAACAATACTACTTTGGAGATATCTCCTGAAATGAGCATTGCATCTCTAACATATCTAATATCTTTATGAAACGCTTTTGATATTGCAACTTCAACCAAACCTTCTGTCAAACCAATCCTTAATTCTCCATTTATGATTTTTATCAGATATTTTGCTTCAGGCGGCGAGATGTCGATAAGTAGTCCTTTTAAGATATTTTTCTTATCTTTACTAGAACCTAAACCAATGGTATCTGCAATTTGCTTAAGGCGCTCATATATGTAAGATAACGTTAAAGGTTGTTGTTGGAAAAGTGAAACCACATTCTTTTTTGATACTGTATACTCAGATAATGTGCCTATATCTCCATGTCGTAAGTAGATCTTTTGTATTTGATTCGAATCTAAGTAGCTATTTCTGAAAGTACTTTTATTATTGTACTAAATCCTATATTCATCACAAATTTTGAACCTTGTGGGAATATTCTATTAGAGAAGAAAAGAGCAGCAATAGGTAAAGATTCTCTATCGTCATCATTTAAAAAGCAAAGGTAATCGGAAAGGATATTAACTTTCATGTTCTTACTGGCGGTTGCTCGTATTTTTTCGCAGGTATCTACGAAATGCGAAAAACAAGTTGGAGAGTTGTTACCAGAATGAACTGACGTAATACATATACACCACCTTTTTCTTTTAGACAAGTATAGCCATCAAACTATAAAAAGGAAACAGTTCATTCATTATAGTTAGAGCATAAATCATATTAACTAAATTTCAAAAACATAACTATGAGTTCGAGGGTCTGATCGAAAATTATCATTTAGGTAGATCCCATGATATAACGCAGATTATAGACTCATTACAATAATCGTGATATCCATCAAAGTTCTTTTTATATTGTTAAATCCCTTGTAGAACATGTACCTATCATTATATTATGATAGTTGACAGGCCGAATTGGAACTGAAATATGCCTGCCTGTCAGCTATTTGGTAACAGCTTCCTATTATATTCTTTAAGTCACTGGAGTATTTTTCATCTCATCTCCTCCCATCACTAGCTAGATTGCAGATTCTCCACGTCCTTTAGAGGCTAAATCTACTGCAGTTTGCACATCTGTTACAAATACCTTTCCCCCAAGAGCATCACCACCTAATTTTTCAACAAGTTCGTTAATCAACCCCTCAACCTGATCATCTTTAATTATAACCTCAACCTTAGTCCTAGGAATATATTTTGGAGTGTAATGAGCAGTACCCCTGCCAATTGCAACAGATTCTGGTTTCACCTTTCCTCTCCCCTCAATTTTGTAGTGGCTCATTCCGCCTGTATTGGCACTCTTCAGGATTTCACTAACATCATTTAATTTTCTATGTGGTATTATTATCTCAAGTTTCTTCATGCAGAAATTGATGTTTGGTCAAACTAAAAAAACTTGTCCAAGTCAGAAACTAAATTATCTATTAGTTCAAATCTTTCCTAATTTGATAAATTCAATAGTCATCGGTCCATGTACCTTACCTGATCGCTAGAACGCCTGTAATCGAACTCCATGATGAAATACAGTTACAGGATGCTTTGATTTAGTATGCTAATCAAACTGAAAATGTAATTTTGACTATGTTGTATATAGAAGGTTATGACTCATTAAAATCCCATTCAAATTTTGTAACACTGTTGCCGTGATGGGTTAGGTTCTGCTAGAGTTGCAGCCAGAAGGGTTGTCCATATTAAAAATCAGTGGCTGCTCCTGCACTATAAGGCGAAGCCTTTATAGAAACGACATAATCAATGTCGTTTATCCGTTTTAACAAATCCAAATTTAGTTTGTGGGTAACAACAATCTCAGTTCCATTAATGTAAAAACCTGGCGCCATTCCTGTTTCTCTCATTATAACCTCCCTAATGGCTTCGGTATTCTGATCAGGCTTTATGATTGTCTGAAGTGTATAGAGTGGATTCTTATCGCTCTTCTCACGCAAAATCAGGCCAACCACTGTTCTAGGATCAACTTTTGGAAATACTGATTTTAAAGCCTGATCCAAACTGTCGAATTTTGATATAACATCAGATATATCCATACTCATCTATCTTGATATTTGGGTAATGATGAATAAAAAAAGCTTTTGATCTATTGGTAACTCTTTTGACTTGTCTTTATTACTAATTGAGAACTAGGTTTTCGTATTCCACCGGTTGGCGGTTCTAGTGGAGATCATGGCGGTCATGGCCACGTAGGCGGATCAGGCGGCCTACCAGTAGTCGATACATTAAAAGCAACCACTATCTATATGATACTGACCATCAGTTCGGAACGGGTATTCAAGTATTACATAATTGCAAGACCAGTATTTAATGTGAAAATTCAAATACATTGAATCATAACTTTTGTGGAGTGGTAACCAGCTTTCCGAACAGTTGTGATTCCATCATTTTTATGTGACCCGTTACCATATCTTCGAAAGGATAAACCGTATCTATTATTGCCTTTATTTTTCCTTTACTTGTCCACTTAATTACCTTTTCTAATCCTGCGCGTGTTCCTTGAGTAGCTCCGATAAGATTAAGTCCTTTAAAGAAGAGATATCTCAAATCTAATTTTGAATCATATCCTGTTGTTGCTCCAGTAGATACTAAGGTACCACCAATATTTAAGAGACTAACTTCTTCTGCAAAAACAGATTTTCCTATATGTTCAAAAATAATATCCACACCTTGATTATTTGTTAAACTTCTAACTTTCTTGTACCAACTTGGCTCTCTATGGTTTACGGCATGATCAGCACCTAATTTAAGACATTTATCCATTTTTTCTTGTGTACCAGCTGTTGCGATAACATCACAATTGAACAACTTTGCAATTTGAATGCCTGCTATTCCCATACCACTTCCACCTCCCATAATCAAGACCGTTTGTCCTGGCTGAATATTAGCTCTAGTTACTAACATATGCCAAGAAGTCATCCCTACCATAGAAATGGCCGCTGCATCTTGAAAAGAAAGATTATTTGGAATTTTGAGGACATTGACCTCTGGTAAATATGTATATTGGGCAAATCCACCCCATAAAGGGCCAGTTTGAAAACCCCATACCTGTCTTTGACGACAGTCATATTCTTTGCCCGAAGTACATGCATTACATATTCTACATGTTAGATTAGGATATCCTACTATTCTATCTCCTTTTTTTATATCTAAAACATCTTCTCCAGTGTCTACCACAGTTCCCGAAATATCACTTCCAGAAATGTGAGGAAGAGGAATCCTGATTGGTTCTCCCCAAATTCCCCACAGATCATTGTAATTATAGGAGGCTGCTTCGACTTTTATAAGAACTTGATTATATTTGATTTTTGGGATTTCTATGTCTTCTATATTTACAACTTTTCTTGGATCTTTATTATGTTCACGATAGACAGCTGCCTTCATATAACTATAAGAAAACAATATGAAATTTAAAGAATATAAGGCTTGAGTCATTAACAAAAAGGCCGTTGTTGAGCCAATTATGTCTTAAGGAAATAGTCGATTTCATCAACAGCCTTAAGCGACTGTGAATATTACACCTACTCCAAAAATAAAGATATTTCATAGACGTTACCCCCGTATGTCAGCTTTTGTCTATCTCATAATCGATAATATGATTTATTTATCTTTTACATTAAAAGGGGCCTTAAGGATTAGAACCCTCTGATTTGTGGGCTTATCGAGAACCACATTTGATTGTGAAGTGAGTATGGCATCAGGGCAGAAATCCTAAGAACGACCGCATTGAAGGTACGGTGTTATCACAATGGACAATATTTTTTAAAAAGATTCAATAGCCTGTTAGAGTTCAGTCTAGCCTAGCCAACAGCTGATCAAATGGAGATATGATCTCTTACATCAACACTAATAAAATATACTTTAGTAGTCACTACTTACCTTAGATAGGCTCACCTTCAATTCTCTTCCTTGATCATACTTTGTTGTATAGCTTACGCAATTGCGCGTATGTTTATTCTCTGATATGGATCTGTATTGGAATAAGACTATAAAACCAATTATCTTCTCTACGTATCTGTAGTTGGAGGCTGAATCTCTCTTATACTCAGATTCGCAAAGTCCCATATCATATTATCGGATCTGAAGGTAGCTACAGGACCGGAGTTTGTAATTATATAATCTTTGGGCTTTCCGCAACCTGTGCTATAGAAATCTTTGTCTGATGCTCTGGCATACCATCCACCATCATCTACAAGACTTGTTACTTTTTTCCAATGATTGTTATCCTGATCGTCTATATAAGATTCCATTTTTACGGCCTTGCCATTGTTTATATTATACATAACCACCTTCCAACCAACCCATCTTCCCAGAATGGGATTATCATCACTAGTTGCATGAACTATATCTCTCTGATCAGTGTAACCGCCAGGAAACCATATCTCCTTTATCCAAGATGCAACCCCACTGACACTTAACCATCCTTTCAAAGCCGTACCCACGCATGGGGCATCAGGCGTATGTATATCTCCTCTAGCATACCAATCTAGGTGGTCACCAGAAAGAGAATCTACAGATATCACCTTGGCATAACCGGTTATCTCTACATTTCTCCAAGGTTCTTGTCCAGGAAGAGTATAGACACCCATTCTCACCTCGTTGCCAAATTTACTATTTGTTTGTCTACCTTCCACTTGCCATGATCCGTCTGCCTGCCTAGTAATTTGAGAACCTGGATGGAATATGCCATCACCTGTCGGATCATTCATATTGATAAACCATTCTCTTCCACCAGGTTTTGTGGGATAGATTTCTCTAATCTTAAATTTGGGTGGTGTAGTAGTAATATGAATAATAGATCCCGTAATTTCTAGATAATAAAGAGAGATAGCTATTGTTGCACTTACTAATATGATGGCAATAATTACGATTACTAGCTGTCGATTCTTGTTATTCAATTTGGGATATGGTTTGTTGTTCTATACTTATTCTTAACTTACTCCTCATTTACTAATACATTCCATAAGAATGTGATGATGATATCGAGCTTGATTCTCCAATTTGTCGTCATAATCTTGTTTCGTGCAAAAATCTGTGGAGATAAGGGACAACTTAGGTAGACGTTACTTTGATATTTGTGTTTGTCATCTTATCTCACCTTTTGGATTTTGTTGTGTGTGAATATTTGCATAGGCGTTACCATCGTCGATCAGTTTGACAAGATTTGATATTTGTTTGTCTTTCAATGGTCCTTCTAGTTTATATGAAGTAATAGTTCCTCGTGCTAATATTCCGCTCTTGGGACCAGTAGGAGAAGATGCATTGAATAAAGTTATAACAACAGGTCCATTTTGACCTATTTTGCTTTGATGAATGTGAGCCATTGTAGCTTTGTCTATGTCCTTAACATCTACTCTGTATGTAATTGTCTTTCCATCTCTACCCAGGATAAACTCAACAGTCCCACTTGCTTTAGTAATTTTGGGCGCCACTTCATTTTTGCCTGATAGTTTGGTGATAAGCCCCTTCCCACCCACTTATGCAAATACATTCTTTGAGGCGACAATCGTCGTTCCACCTACAATGACCATTACAGCAATCAATGCTATGGCTATACCTAACTGTATTGAATTAGTTTTCTTCCGCGCAGTCATAGTCATTATCATAAGTAGTAACGGAAAGTAATAAGTTATATTTAACTTAGTTCTTTGAGAATACGAACTTATGTGAAGTCTAACCCTTTCATAATTTTCATATGATTGACTTAATTCGTAAACAATAGATACTAGCCATTAAGCTTTGTATCAAGCCATTTCATGACGCCTGGAACTATTCAGGAATTATTCTTAAAACTTTGGCTAACACTTAGAGCATATATCTTAACTTCCTTACCAATGCTAGAACAAGTTAATAAGCTCGTCTATGGCGTCGATTGCTGGTTTACCGTATGCTCCAAGTGTATCAATAGCACTCATTTGAATAATTGCTTTCTTCGAACAGTAGGTTATGTGCTTTATTTTATTAAATTGGTCTATTTCTGATAAAGAATTACTTATTTTATCCATCATTGCACTATGTACTTACTATAATGGGTAATTCCATACTATTTTAGCATTAGCTAGAAAATGAATAGATCAATTCCATTTTTGGTATTTAACCTGACCTGATTGAGTATTCTACAAAGATCGATATCAATACCTATTTTTATCCGAGAATTTTTGTTATTGCCATCTTACAGTAGTAATTAAAAAATAAGGAAAATGTTTTGTTAACCGCCTACCTTACTTTTGAGTCCTCCACCAACTGTTTGGTTAGCTGTCTGATTACCCGTTTGATTACCACTCATGCCTTGTCCAGCTACTTTCTCAGTTTGTAGAATCTGACCTATTGCCAAAGTTCCTACTAGTACAACTAGAATTACAATCAAGGTGATTGTCAAATATTTGCGATTCTCTTGGTCTTTGTACATTATTATAGAAATATCTTAGTATTATTTAAGTATTTGTTTGATTCTCGTTATAATCTGCAATTTAACGATATAAGTGATAGATATCGCTAGAGATTTCTTCAATAAACTAGACAATATTTTTGTTGATGACATAAACATCTCTAAAGACACTGTTTAACTTGTTAAAGCAATAAAGCAAACGGGTTCATATTCTAAATTATTGGAATTTTAGAGAGGATGAGCAACTGAACTACACTATGTCATTAAGCCTATAATGTATTTTACCAAAGTATCTTTTGTAATAAATAGCAAGTTTATTATGGTCTATATAAGTGTCTTACTACAGATATAATAATACCAACTTTAGGATATAAGAATTGACTTACGTATTCATAAATGGAAATAGAAATTTGCTTATGCTAACGCTAGTGGTAGTATCTTTAGTGGCATCTACATTGTCACATAATCTTGCAGCTCCGATGTATGCAAAGACTGCGGAAAAAGACTCGAATCACTCTGGTTCATCTTCTTATCCGCCAATTACCCCAACTTCATCAGGATCATCTGGTAACGGTGGTGATAGTCAGCCCCAACATCATGATATCACTAACGATCAGCATCATGAGCATGGTAGTAATGATGGTAGTAACAATAATGAAGATCATAGTTCCAATAGTAGTAACAATCAGCATCATGGACATCACAGTGATGATAGTGGCGATAGTGGCGATAGTGGCGATAGTGGCGATGATAATAATAACGCGATTATTGAATTTACCCAATAATCGTTGTCAAAATATTGCTTCGAGTGTATCTCACATAATGAAGAATCTAGATCTGAAATTGACCTGCACTTTCTGGAATAATTTTCTCTAATTAACTTGTGCTTTCAAAACTGGACTACAATCTACCTGTCTTTGCAAATCAATTTCTGATAGACTTTTCTTGATATTCATGTATGATTCTGAACCAGAAGTAGATGTTTGAAGACGGCTGCGCACGCAGAGTAACGAGTAGTAGTAATAGCAGTACCTTGTTAGATGCCATAACAGGCAATGGTATAATTATTTGAATTTATGAAATACCAGTACAGTGTAGTCTAAATCCAGAGCCATTGTTACACTCATAAGTTTATAGGTAACGCTTTTATTTAGCATCAACACCCATCCTGGAATAAGTATTTGTAATAGTACAATTCTTAGTTTCGACCGACATCATACCACCAGAGCAGTCTCCAGAAAGAGTTGAATTGTAGCCTGATGGTTTCGTTTCAGTAACACTATACATTCCCATTTGCAATTTTACAGCTGTACCTGATGAACTTCCTTGGAATGAGCTGGGAGAAGGGTTATTGCCGTGTACAGTTATCGTAAAATCTGATGGCTTCTTATTGCCACCGCCTTCGTTAACTACTTTTTCAGTTACTATTAACTTCCCTTGTACTGGATTGATTGGTGGCAAAGATGGTGAAGATGTTTTATTTTCAATAGGTTTTATGTAAGCAATATCGTGTTGCATCTCTGCTCCTACCACGGCTTTTATTTTAACATACGATGATTGCAGTGTGCTGACCTTTGATTTCACATACATAGTTGAACCTAGAGAAGGGGAAGCAACCAATATAGGAATTACCAAAATTACAGTCAACATAAAAGCGATAGCTGGTTTTGCAAATGTCATCACTTCTACAAGATTACTTTGGATAATTTTTCTCTTTCTATGTGGTATAATTTCTATTAATCATCAAAATTCAAAAATCAGTAATGAATATCTTTTACTAAACCTTTTCAGAACGTTTCTCGAATCATGCTAAACTGGCTACTTTACGGAAGCGGTTTTTAGATGGATAGACGCCATAATCACCATATTAAATATTTATAATTTAACTACCTCTTTACATTCGCAAAAAATAAACTAAAACAGAACTTGGGAAAAAACTTAAATCTTATCTGGTTAAGGTAGCTCAGTGACAGCATAATAAAGTATCTATCCATCAAATTATCATTCATAGTAGGCCTCTGTGCTGGAGCGGTTGCTATATCTATAGCCTTACTTCTAAGATTAGCATTAAGCGGTCCTTTTATTCCGGAAATTGCATCGCAGACCCTATTTTCGCTTACTCCTGGATCAGTAGAGTCGCAGGCGGTAGGAACATTGGGGCCACTTGCTAAATACTCTGCTTTTATTGGCGCAATTATAGCCAATCTAATAGTTTATGGGCTTCTAGCTATA
>DATBGR010000410.1:0-3094 GCA_036557905.1 Nitrososphaeraceae archaeon
ATTGACTGACCGACTGATCTAAGGATGGACATATTAGATCAGGTTGAGAAACTGCATAATACATGCAACATTTAGCCTAGCATAGTCTATGATGGTAATGTACATATGCTGATCCAGATTATCATAATTCTTTGTTACAAAATAAGTTATACTCTTTGAAAAGATCTTCCAAATATACCGCTTGATGGTAAGACTATGCCACAAATTGACACCCTTATTCTACTTACTCTCGAATATTGCTGGAAATACCGCCTTCATTAAAACCTGGTCGGATCGCTCAATAGATAGCATTCCAAGAAAAGCGCATAGTTTCGAAATAAACTGGCTTCACTGTTAATAACACACTTGAAGAACTATTATCATTGTGTGCTCTGAATTCTTTTCATGGGAATAGTATACACCTTCCGCTATTTCTCATTCTATTAAACTTTGAAATATCTTGACTATTTACATAACTCACAGCAAAAAACCAAAGCATTATGGATAACGTTTAGACCTTCTATTTTAAATTGGTTAATAGCAGTTTCTGTGCCTCAATACAAATATCTAATAAAAGCGTGAGTCGATGATGGTTGCCAAAATATACAGCTCTGAAATTGGCATACATATCTTTCCCATTTACTAGTGGAGTTGGTAATCAGGTAAAGTAATCTAAAATATTATAAAAAAAGTAATTATTACCCACCGAGTTTATTTTCTCATACCATTATTGACTCTCAGTTACAGTATACACCTGAACATTGGAATGGACAACCCATGCAGAGTTTTGCAAATGCCTGTTGAGGATCTAATAAAGATATTGTTGCTCCAATAGCAACCGTGATTGCCAAGCCAAGACCAATCGTCGCAAATATTGGATGTTCTATCATATATTTTCTTATTTTTGAAAGGAGTTTTGTTGATTTCATTTCAAGAGTAGATTAGTTGGTTATATTGATATAGTTTAATAAAAAAATGATTTAGGTATTCTACACAGCCGCTTAATCCTCATGACCAATTCTTTATTTATAGAGGAACTCACTGAGGAACCTTCACCGTTCAAAGATTTTCTTTATATGGAAGGGACATAAATCAAAGAAGATAATGTATTTGAGGAATTAGGACATAGAGTTTTAGTTCTTAATTGCAGTATCATAGTTTGATATTCTCTAATTTATTTGCCTGGAAATGCGAGATATGCTTCAGTGATTATTTCATATTGACTATATGACTACACGTTTCTTTAGTCTCGTGTCGAATTGTCTGGATGAAGTCTCTGGTGGCTAATCAATAAAAAGATTCAGCGTAAAAAACAGATGGTAGAAGGGACGCATTCAGACAGCCAATCCAACTATGATCTGGATCGAAAACTATTGCAGGCCATATTAAGTGATTATAGGAAATTTGTTGTGTGGCGGATCCGTACCTTATTAACATTAGAAATGCTCTGTAGATGAAGCTTTCAGTTTGATTAAGAATCAGCTTGATAAGTGCAGCAAGCTAAGGTCACTCAATTTTAATCCCAATTATACTATCAAATACAATATCAACTCCTCCTTGCGGAGTGAATATTTACAGATAAGTTTGGAAAGACTAAAGACAGAAAACGCGTACTTGTATAAGATGTTCGATAGATAAGAGATTGGTCCATCAGATAAATGGATCTCTAACAGATCTGAGCAAGTTTACAGAAAAGGATATGATACAATAGGAGGTGCGCGAGATTATGTTATAATATTACTGTTGTCAGTTCATATAATACCGCAATTTAAATATCGATTTTAAAGAATCTGATACTCCCTGAAAGAAACAAAATACCTGTGCAGGTATCCCAATGTATTAGAACTGATGTTTCTGCCAAATTGATACCTATCTATATATGTGAATTGGCATGCGGTGATCATTATAAACCCCATAATTGAACATTGCAGCTTCATCAGCGCGCCTCTGTATCAAGCCATTGGATATTTGATGATTAGAATAAATCCACTGACCAAAGTCTTGAGTAATTGCCTCATGATCACAAATTCCACCATTGATATCGCTTAATAATTTCTTTGCCGATTGTTTACCGATTGCGCCAGTATTATAGTCAAAGTCGACCAAAGCATCAAATTCAGATTGCCTTAATTGAACTCCAATGTTAAGATTGATATCCCATTCATATTTATTACTAATTTCATCTCGAAGCTGTTGGTTAGCATCATCTTCTGTCATTCCTACAGGATGATCTTTGTGATATTGCTGAACATCATTATCCATGCAAGCGTGCTTACCTACTAGATAACCAAATCCTTCCGTGCAAAAGCCTGAGCTATCTTGGTATAGTCCATATCTATCATCAGTTACCCAACAATTCTTGCTAATCGAATCCGAACATTCATTCTTCAACGTTCCTGCAAACGACTCCCAAGATTTAATAAAATTAAGGCCAGCCTCACTAATATGGAGTGACTGTACTGGCGTTTGACCATCTGGTATCGGGCAATTATCTATATTGTGAATGTCTGCTGATACACATTTACCTCCAACATCAATTTGATTTTGTTCACAGCTGCATAATTCAGAGTGATTTTGACATGTCATTAAAGTACAACGAGCTGGCCCATTTGGGTTCTCGTGGTTACCCTCCATCCAGTAACCACGAGGACAATTGAAGTTTGGATTCTGTTCAGGATCTGGTGCATCAAATCCTGGAGGATTTGGTTCTGCTCTAGCTTGTAGAATATATAATGAGTTAGAAAAGGGGAGAATCATTGAGCAAGACGTTGCCAAAACTATAAAGGAAATGATCCAATTGCCATATAAAATAGAACGTAATCTACTCACTGTAGAGTAGTTTGTTCCACATAAAATGTAGCTCAAGTTCATTTTAACTACCTTCATAATTCTCTTCAATTATGAGTGGAATATGCTTTAGTATACTTAAGACTATGTTGATCGTGATTATGATCCTTAAAGTCCGGTTCAGATCTTTCATTACACGCGGCTTAACTGAATAATACCTGTGAAGTTGTACCATAGCAGGAATTGTAGGCATAATCAACACGACTATCTTCTTGTACTCCTTGTTTTTATGGCATGACAATTAGGACATAGTGCCTGACAATTTGAT
>DATBGR010000411.1:0-11150 GCA_036557905.1 Nitrososphaeraceae archaeon
ATTGTGAAAAGGTCAACCCAAAGGGCTTTGAATTAGTCGAGTATAGTCCAGGATTATACATATCAGCATGAGCTGCTGAAATTGTCGAAACTAAAATTAGCTGCATGAATGCCCAAACAATAATGAAAAAACTAAACTTCATATTATGCATACCGCGTCTCATTGTATTAAGATGCTAACTGCAGAATCATATATAAGATTAAGCTGAAAAATGTGGCCAATCTCCCAAATTCTGGTTACTAACGATCCAAATATATCCAGATCATCCTTTAATAATATGCATATCCAAAATAGATTGTGAGGTTAAGTTTCCAATATTCATCCATAAAATAATTTTGAAAGTAACTAGAGAATTGATTGTCTATTTTTATAGATCATTGATTCCTACTAGATAGCCACTGAAATGATACGCAATACTAAAAGGATTGGTTTTGTATCTGGTTTAGACAATAATAAGGCCATCTTCGTTTTTGTATGTATTCTTGTCATTGTTTTGATTGTGGATACATCAATCATCAAAATTTATTATTTTACCATTAATGGCGCTCCGTTAAGTTGGAGAGTGACGTTGTTTATCATCATAACTTCCATCTACATAGTTGGCGCTTACATAATATGGCAAATCGTAAGCCGGCGGAGCCAAAGCATAAGATCACATGGCATATCATTTTTCAATTTGTTACATAAAATAGCCATGGTTTCTCAAGGTTTGTCGATCGCAAGCATCTTAATAGTAGTCCTTCAGATCCTCCTTAATTCGAGTTACAGCAGCATGTTACTAATTATTGCTACTTGGATAAGTTATAGTACGGGTATCATCATGCTTGGAGTCCTTGCACAGAAGTTCCTTTCGTGGTTCAGATCAGAAAGGAACTATATAGTTATGTTATATGCAATATCTTCATCCATGCTCGCAGTAAATGCGACATTCATAGCCAGCTTAGTGACTATAGATTTAATGAATGTACCAACCTATATTCAGCCTCATATAACTTTTGGTACTCCGTTTTCAGATTTTGGTTTAATAACCACAATAGTTAATTATGGATTCACAATTTCGTCTATTCTCTCCTTCATTCTATGGTGGTTATCGGCTGCAGCAATATTTAAGGGATATCTCAAGAAATCAAGTAAGTTGTATTGGATTGTCTTTGGCCTACCTTTATTATATTTTCTGATTCAATTTCAACCGTTATTCCTAAATCTATTTTCATCATCTTTGTTATCTGAACCAGTTTTATTTAGCACAATCTATACCATCGTCTTTGCACTAAGTAAGCCAGTGGGGGGAGTTTTATTCGGTATAGCTTTTTGGATTATTACAAGAAAGGTTGGCAATAAGTTATCCAAAACCTATTTAATAAGCGCAGCATATGGCCTTGTTTTAGTCTTCGTTTCGAATCAGGCCGACTCTTTAGTTACTGTCCCATATCCACCCTTTGGACTAGCTACAACATCATTTATGGGAATATCATCATATTTATTGCTGATAGGGGTATATTCCTCGGCTGTATGTGTTGCAGAAGATTCAAAATTGCGCCAAAGTATTAAGATACTTGCAGTAAGAGAGTCAAAATTTTTGCATAGCATAGGTATTGCTCAGATGCAAAACGAATTGCAAAAGAGAGTTATGAAGATCGTGGAGAAGGAGCACTCTGTGCTATTGGAACAAACAGGCGTAGAACCATCGTTAGACGGAGAAGATCTAAAGAGATATCTGAATGATACAATTGAAGAGATCAAAAAAATTTCGAAAAAGTGATCCTCGAATATTTAGATTTCTTACTAAATCTAGCTCGTACAGATTTATTTGTAATCATAGGATAAATGTGATTGAGTATATCACATTATGTTTAGGCTTTGAGGATAAGAGTACAAAAAATTGAGATCCTTTGAGATTGGCAAAACTCTGTTCTAAACCATGAATATTATATAAAATAATCGAAATCTAAAAGGGAAATGGATAAGAATGGATTTGAGATGAATCCTAATTTCGACCAATTTGAAGGATTCTTGTTCGCTCAAAAACATATTTTGTTGAATCTCATGAGACATTGTCCACATAAGGTAGTCACACTCATTTAGCTTGGTGACCCTCAGACTTTTTCTTTGAATACCGCCTAATTATAAAAGGCATTATTATAACTCCTGCCGCGGTAATGAACGTCCATATTGAGTTTATTGGGGAAAGCCAACTGGCTGTCATTTGAAGATAATCAAATATGCCCAGTGGTGGCAGGACATTAACGTTTAATGTTGAATTCTTAGCTATAGTCGCAGTTTTGTTACTGTCAAAAGTATACTTCTGGCCAATATCGGCAGTAAAATTTTGCGGGATGGCTATATTCGTTAGTATCGGAATAGAATATGATATCGGATATGATTGTTGCTGGTACAGATAAGGTCGTCGACGACATGTCTTCTGGTAGTAGCGACAGTGTTGTTGAGGTCAAATTCGTTTGTATACCACTAGTCCTATTACTGGGCAGGATAAATAATGCACTAGAGTCAAGATCTGTTTTAGATTGAATCTTTATCTGGATGCTCTTTTCGCCATTCTCGAACCAGGAATTGGGCCTGATCTCCAATGAACTAGGATCAAACGAAATAGTAAATACTGGTGGCGGTGCAGCAACTAAGTTTGTAACATCTAGCAAGCCACATTCATATGAATTAGTTGTCTTTTTATTTTCAGTCGGCTGTGTTGAGTTTACAAAATAAGTGGCGCCAGACACAAAAAATAACTGATATTGGCTAGGATGATCTGCCAGTCCAAGATCAAAGTCTAAATTAATATGATTGCTTCCATTTTTATAAAGTCCTTTTGGATTACTTATGGAAGATAATATCTTCTCGTGAAATTGAGGTATTTCTACGACCTGATACGTCCAGTTATTAGCAGTAGTATTCCAAAATATTCTTTCTAGATAATCTACTCCTATATGATATATTGAATTTATGGACAAATACATAGTGTACTCAACGTGCTTCCAGGTCCTAGCGGTATCTGGTTTTGGGGATTCGATGAAAGGTTTTTTTAACCAAATCGTAGTTCTCAGATTGTCGCCATCACTCCGAAAGCTTGCAGATTCTATATCTAAAGGTACAGAATTATTTTTTAGACATATTGTGGTGGGAGTAACATAGGTAACTGGTTTTCCCGTTGTGTTCTTCGTAAATGGACTCTTAATATCATTGATGGGATCCTCAATAACTTGTCGCATATAAGAAAATGATGATTGGACAATCGCGTTACCGGTCATACTATTATATGATAGCGTAAATGCGAAAATCAATATGCTTAAGAGAACAAATCTTGGCTGTATTAATATTAGGCTGTGCAAATCGAATGGAATAACATAGATCGCCCTTGTTATTCATAGCGCGTCTCTTTTATCGACTGGATAATCTTTACAAATATCTGGAACTAAGTAGTGTAGTATGTTCCTATTCGCGTTCGAACAGTTTGTCGTGTTATATGCTTTAAACCGTAAATAAAAAATATGATGTGATGGGTGGCGCAATAAAAATAATTCTCAGGTATTTAGCAAACTGGTATCCCAAACTCCTCTGATCCCTTCGATATAATGGATTCCCGGACAGATCATTACTCAATCCGCTTGAAAATGTCATTTTAGAATAATCAAATATCGCACTTAATAAACGAAATACAAATTACGGTACTGGCGTATTTATTTATATATCTGTAAAGCAGATATAATATTTTGTTTTCGAATGTTTATCAAACTAGGAATAAAGATTAAGTATGTCAAGATACATTGATATTATATTGAAAAGAGAATATGCGTACTATTTTCAGAGTGTGTCAGATGTTAGGATTATTGAAAGACTGAGACTCAGTAATGTTATTATCAAGAGTAAAAGATTTACTGAATATTGTTTTTATAAATTGAATAGTAATTTGAGTTTCCAATTTAAAAGCAAATTAGAGCGAGTGAAGGATACGGAGAGCCGTTGCTGTTGGTGCCTCATACTGCTAAACGATACCAGGATAATAGCTAAGATTATGCATATTGGTAGAGGCAAGTTTAAAATTCTTAATGACAAATACGATGGAAAATATGTAAACGAGACAGTTGATGCCTCCGATATACTTAGTTGTGATCTTGATGTTAAATCGAATTACGATCACAATTAAGATAATGGAACATGATCCAATATTAAATATTTGAATGCTAACTTGTACAACTGTCAAGTAGTTGTGTTTGTTGGGTTAAAAAGCAGATAAGCCAGAATCCAGATTCAGCTTAGTGGACTCGTAAAATTTTAGTTTTGTCTGAGCAAGATTATTAGATTAAACGGCTGCGGAATATGAGTAGCTTTCACAATATAATACCATTATAATTAGATAAATTTGAACCGTGTCATATGGTACGGAATGGTTCACTATCTCTCATTAGTTGAATTTCAGACATCACTTCTATAACAAAGGTATTGATATCAGGCTCGGATATGGAGGATCCGACGCCTATTTTTTCTCCTAAAAGTTCTTCATATTCTCGCAATACATCCTCAATCTCGTCAGGTAAACGATCATTATTTGGTATTGCCATTATCATACAATACCACACAATACCATTTAAACATTTATAATAATCTATATTTATCTATTATCACAATTACATATTACTATGGTTTTGACATAAGATCCCAATTCCACACATTCCTATACAAAACCCATAAATATGGACTTGACTATACTTTGTGTTAGAGACGTCGAGTATAATATATGCACGGCACACCAATTTCTACAATCACTCGCCTGAATTCTACTGCAAAAGATCTATTCATATATCTTTATGATCTGTCTCCATTGGATGCGGATCTATTTTTCATGTTAATGAAGAGCAAGAAACCTGTGATTTTGGAGGATCTTGCCAAAAAGATAAACAGAGATAAAAGTAATGTATTTAGATCAGCACAAAAATTAGTAAGCTCTGGAATTTGTATTAAAGAAACAAGAACTATAAAAGATGGCGGATATTACCATGTGTATAGTGCTGTAGATACTAAAACATTTAAAATGGAAACCGAGAAAAGAGTCAAAGACCTTCAAGCAAGTTTTGAAAGGATATTAAGAAAATTTGAAGAAGATATACATAATATGGTAAGCAGTTTTTAGGAACTGCCTGCTAACGACTCAATGTCCGTATCACGGGTAATTGTAATCGTTCATGAACAAACAGATTCCAATTCATAGCAATGCGATTTAGCCTATATTCTATTTTCGGATATGGATAGTGGAGTCAATCTTCTTAGTTTGGTTTTTCGATGCATAGAGTTGCTATTTAACATCTCCGATTTGTACGTCAGTATTCTACATCAAGACGAAATAAAGTGAACCAAAACCAGGATAACTTGACCTGTTACATAAAATTCTCTATAGAACGTATTGTGTTACTTTAATACGAACTCTATCTTGTCTGAAAAAATGCTTAGTGGCGATTAATAGCAGCAACTCTTTTAATATTAACATTGTTATAAATTTCCTCATAAACACATATGAAGATACTAATTGCCGAGGACGAGCCTGAAATTTGGAAGCCATACAAGGTTGCCTTAGAAGCAAGAGGCCATACTGTTGTGATTTCTGAGGATGGAGAAGAATGTCTGAGAAAGTATGATGCTGAATTATCAATGCAAATAAAATCAAAAACAAGCTCGTCATCGGTAGCAAGAGCGTCATCATCCGTAGATAAGATAATTCCATATACAGACAAATCATCAAATCGCAACATGCAAGAAAAAGACACTAGCAAGCTCCCTTCCTCAGCATGGATACTACAAACACCGCCATTTGATGCAGTAGTCTTAGACTACAGAATGCCGAAAAAAGATGGATTGGAAGTAGCAAAAGAGATTCTAGAATTGGATCCTAGACAGAGAATCATTTTTGCTTCTGCTTAAATTAAGGAAACCCTTGAAGACTCGGTGAAGGAATTAAAGCTAGTTGTAGAGTTCATGCAAAAACCATTTGAGGCAGACACACTAGCTGATACTATCGAAGACAAAGCCTCGTTTGAGGCGTTAAAGGGCTTAATCGTAAGCATTAAAGAGTTCGACCTTGAAAGGCCTACAAAAGACCAAATAAGCAGTCTTTTTGAAGGCTTGAGAAAAATTCAGAAGGGTAGAACGTTTTAAAATATCTTTTATACGAAACTGTCGTTATCATTATCATTAATAGCATTATCATAGTCATTTACTTTTCCGAAATCTTGCTTTTACCTTCTATTGGTAGAACAATCACAAATGTAGCCCCACCTCTATCATTGTTAAATGCTCTAATCTGCCCGTTGTGAGCTGATATGATCGCCTTGGTTATGAAGAGTCCTAGACCGGTTCCATGTTGGTTTGCTTTTGTTTTTCCACCAACGCTCTTTGTTACAAATTTGCCATATAACCGAGGAAGAATATCTTTAGGTATTCCGCAGCCTGTATCACTTATTCTAATTTCTATTTTGTTCTTATCATGATAAACATGATTTTTTACCTTAATGGTGCCATCATTTGTAAACTTTATTGCATTATCAATAATATTAGTTAACGCTTCAGTGATCCTATCCCTGTCTGCATCTATTTCTAGATTATAATTCGATTTGTCTAGCTCTGTTTTGATAGATGGACCTTGGATATCAGCTGATTGATGATAGTTTACAGTTGCCTTTGTGATGGCATTACTATTTATCACATCTAAAATCAATTCGTTAATTCTGACTTTTTGCATTTTATAAGTGAGACTGCCACTTTCAATCTTGCTAGTATTCAATAGATCAGTAGCTAATTTCCGAAGTCTACGAGCCTGTCTGTCTATTACTGTCATAGCTTCGTCTTTATCAATCTGATTTTTTAAAGCAAGAGCGTTATAGCTAATTATAGGCTGCAGAGGGGTCCTTAACTCATGCGCTGCTATGTCGATAAACTCTTTTTCCAATCTCTCGTGTTCTTTTAATTGTTCGTACAATTCAGTTTGATTCCAAAGTGCTTCAAATATTGAAATATAAGACAAGACCGTTGATTGGCTATTTGAAAATGTTGCAAACCCGATTGCCTGATCGACTCCCTTTTTTGAATCATCCTTAACTTCTACTGCGAGTGAGAACTTTTTGTCAACTAACATGATATTGACCCTTTGTAAACCCGGCTCGATAAAGCGAGTGTGGATCTTTGGACTGATAGACTTTTGTACAGATTCTCTGATACTAACGTCTACCTGTATAAGGAGTCTAATAGGTATACCTCTTTTCCTTACTCCTTTTTCTGCTAGTTCATTTAACAATTTTAGCGTACCAGCTCGGCGTTGACGAAGTAACGCATTTGCCGTTGAAAATATCATCAATATTTCCCCTTTTGCTGAGCGAATCAGCCCAAGGGAGCGTTTTTGAATCTCGGATGGATCTCTGATTGCTTCAACTACGTCAGGCACTATACCCTCTTCAATTTCTTTAATTTTCTCAATAGCGGGGATAGCTTTTTGCCATAATATATCAAAAAAATACTGCTGTTGTTCTACAAATTCAGTGACATTGCTGTAGATAACTTGCGTCAACGGTTTTGATTCTTGTAGATTTGTAGTTGCCATATACTCCTTTTCGCTCACCGCCAATCCGCCGTTAACTCCGTCCAAATGACGAAGCTCGTCGACTAAATTCATCAATTTTTTGCAATATTGACTATTATCTTTGGTAATTTCCGTAAGAGCTCTTATTTTACCTCTTCGCTTCCTTATGTCAAGGTACCCGTTCCTATATTCGGCAACCTCAACTACTATAGAGGGAGCTCTGTGATCAAAACAAATATCCATTCTTTTCTTTACATTTGCCATAAAGTATACACCTCGTCCTACGGCATTTTCAATTCCACGTAATACCTCAGAATTCTTTCCTGGACCAGGTGGCGGAACAGATTGGATAATACTGTTCAATAGTCCAATAAAAACATCTGATACTTATAAAGTGATTAGTGTGGAGGCTGCCGCGTTGATTGTGGAGCCATACTCCAGAGTGTTATCGTTAAAAAAGAAGAGGAGCACATAATGTATGCTTGTACAAGTTTGATACAGCGGATATGCGACGCCAGAATGGTATTGTTTTAAGAAGTAGTCAATTCCCAGTCGGCAATCAGCTGCATCATTCACAACTTGAAATAGTTTATTACAAAGATTTATTTGGTATTGCGTAGTATTGTATTATAATGGCAATACCTGATCATGATGATAAACAGTTTACCAACGAAGAGTTGAGTATTATTCTGGATGCTTTAGTTTTTACGGTAAATTGCTTATATGGTGACAGACAAGAAGTACAACTATATAGTAACACCAAACTCGTCTTGGCAAAGGTAGAAGGTATGCTCAAACAAGTTGAAACACCAAATTAGCAAACTCGAATCATTGTAAGCTTGATCACCATGAACGGTTTTCTAGGCTAAGTTTAACAGTAGACTTCATAGCCTAACTGTAGATAATAAAGTTAAATGCAAAAAATTTTCAAGTCGGCTCAAGAGAAGCCATCTATTTAGTCTGTTATAAAAACAATTGGGAAATCACAACAGGGGCCTTATAGCACCAATTTACTCGTAGGCTTTGATTCAATCATAACACAATAATCTTGGATCTGCTATAACGTTAAGCAGTTCAGATAAGAGGGCAGCTGGACTTGACACGCTAGTGTAAGTACTTTAATGTTAGAGCACTGTTCTGTTCTTATTGAATTTTATGATATGTCAATTACTCATTTTCTTTTTTCTGCCTTCAAATCACATCTCAGCCTACACGCTGATCTTTGGTGTTGGCATCATTTCGATAAAATTTCCTCTTTGACTACTAATCCCTTCTGGCAACTTTCAGCTGCGGGAAAAAGAAGCATTGCAGTTTGGAGATAAGATTCGTGATCATACCGCAGAACTCCGCTTATATGTGTGATGTAATATCAAGCAAGGTTCGAAAAAGATTCTGAACTATGAATTCTAGAACATGATAAAACTGGTCTTTAAGTCACTATGACAAGATCAAGATCTCGTTCAAATATTAGGTCGTGAAAAGTTGAAGCCTGATGCTTTGCCAATCGTTAGTCTTTATTTTCATTAAAATCACGTTGACAGAGTCTAATCAAAGAATGCCATATAATTTTAGAACCATTATTTCAGACCTATACTATCAATAATCTAATTAGTCAACTACAGGTAAACTAAAGAAAAATGTAGTCCCTTTTTCATCGATATTATTTTCAACCCATATCTTTCCACCGTGGTCTTCGATAATATTTCTGGATATATACAATCCTAGTCCTATTCCCTTTTCCGACCTTGTTTCAAACTTATCAAAAAGTTTGTCTTTGACGGCAGGATGTACTCCTTTACCTGTATCTTTTACACTTACTCTAACGAATCCATGACTCTTGATGTTAGCAGTAGTAGTGGCAGCATCGATACTAATCTGTCTTTCCATCGCTACTGTAATGGATCCTTGTTCAGTAAATTTCACTGCATTACCTAATAAATTAGAGATAACTTGTGCAATTCTGTCTGGATCAGCATATACAAAAATATCTTCATTTTCATTTGATACATAATCCAATTTTATTTTATTATATTTATCTTCATTTTTAAAATGAGTTTTGAAATCAGTTAGAGTATTTATGATTACTTCCTCCAGATTAAATTGGGATTTATTTAAATTTAACATCTGACCTTCAATTTTGGAAACATCCAAGATATCCTCTGTCAGCCTTTGAAGCCTCCTTGCATTTCGGTAGATAATATTTAGCAGTTCTTTATACTGCTTAATATCACCTTTTTCCTCCAATAATAGAGTACGTGATAATCCCAATATTGGTTGGATGGGATTACGAAGCTCGTGAGCTGCTATATTGATAAATTCCTTTTGCATGGCCTCCGTACTCTTTAATTCCTCATTCGATTGGCGCTCATGCCAAAGTACTTCAAATATTGATCTAAATGATTCCACACTAGGTTTGCTATTTGAATAGATAGGAAAACCAATAGCTTCACTAAATTCCAAAGCGTGCGGATCTTTTGACTCAGCTCTAAAGTATTTTGTATTATCGGCTATAAGCATCCCTGTAGGGGAAAAGTTGCCATTCAAAATTTTGATATTTGGCGCTCTATCAGATATTCTTTTAACAATATGTGAATTCTGTTTACTTAGAGGACAGATAATCTTTACGATCGCTTGATATTCTTGCGAAGCTTTTATCAGACAATCAATTACTCCTATTCTATCCACTCTGATCATTGCGAGATCACTAGGAAGAATAAATAATGCCTCTTTTTTTATAGATTTTGCCAAATCTATAAGAACCATTTGCGCTCTTTGAGAATCATTAATAACTTCAACATATTCCGGCTCTATTCCTTGTTCTATTGCCAAGATTCTTTCTCTTGCATCAATTGCATCTTTCCATAGTTCATTAAAAATGAAAATAAAGTGACTAATGTAGGATTGTTCATTGCTGACCAGTAGCTTTCTTATTATTTCTTCAGATTCTCCTGTTTTCTCGGTTGTAGCAATCATTTCTTTATCTGAAGCAGCAAAATCAATTGGAGGCAAATTATTAATGTGTCTTACTTGTACTCCTATGTCAAGAAATTTCTTGACTAGATCTGCGGCTTCCCTATCCTCAATTGTAGTAACTATCTTTATTCCTTCATGTTGTCCATTTTTATATTTGTCAATTGTTTTTCTATAAATATCAAAATAGTTGTTGTATGCTAAGCGTAATCCGCTAACTCTTGAACAGACTATAAGTTCATAAGAAGAATCGAAAATGTCTTTACCCTTGCCAAGTATTTCATCCATATTTTTGAGGATTTTAATCTCTTTTAGTACGGTTCCGAGATACTTTTTCATATCTAATTCTGTAAGAGATGGTTCAACACCTGTTCGTTTCAAAAGAATAGACTGTTCCTCTCTTGCATTATTTAGCACCCTTCTTTCTATTTCCTGTTCCATTCGTGGAGTTCCAAGGATATCCAATAGTTTGGCTACTTGCATAGTAGAATTTCTGATAGATTTTCTTAATGAACTATCCTGCGATACTGATATTGCTAAAGAGTACAGACCTATACTAAACAGATAGGAAGACAAGAATACAAAAGAATGAGCAGCTACT
>DATBGR010000412.1:0-4429 GCA_036557905.1 Nitrososphaeraceae archaeon
CCCTGCTGGCCCCACCAAGTCAGTGGGGCATGCCTATATGATATTCCTACAGCCACTCAAACCTGGAAAACACGAAATTCATTTCGCCCAAAGTACCGACCCTGGAAGTCCAAACGGATTTTCTTATGATGTAACACACCATGTAACTACAAACTAAACGTTAGATTTCAAATTCCGCATGTTTATTGTCTATGCCGCTTGATATCATGTGGCTTTTATCTATTTACAATATTGCCCGAATGACATAAGAAACAGAGATACTCAGAGTAACGCACTAATCAGAATTTTTTCTTCAATCTCATAATTGGGAGATTGAGCACTGAAATACAGGACGTGATCGCCAGAAGTAAAGATATCCTTCTTTAAAAGTAGCCAGAAACCTGCATGGTAAATATCAATAGCAAAGTTTGTGTCACTCAATCTGTTCTCAGGTATGTCAAACACGTTCTCTTTTGCAACATTAAAGATCTTTAATGGTATCCTTCTTATTGTCAAACATCCGTACAAAGATTGATCATCAAATCTAGCTACGACTGTTTCTTTCTTAATTGCCTTAAGATCGTTCTTCATCATGTCTACGTACTGTTCATCTGAATGTTTCGTATACAATGCGGGTGACACCATTATATTATAGATTGGTACTAGGAGTGCCGCTTGTTGCGTCATAACTATCCTTCTAAAATCTGGATTTTGAAAGGGAGACCCTGCAACGAAATACACAAATGTATTATTCTTAGAAAACAAGAATGTATTTGCATTTGAGTATGAGGAGAACGACTTGTCTGATTCCATGATTCCGGGGTTAGCATACGGGTTCATCTGTTTTGGAGTTGAAAGGAACCATTGCCACCAACAATCGATAATGGTTTCACAGCTATAAATCCCTCCATTGGGGATCCGATCATGATGATCGTAAGTTTTGGGATCCGGCTCTCCCTCAGTATACCACATTTTAAAATATTTATTCTGTATGATTTGCTGCTCTGACATTTGACCCTCGCCTTTCTCCGCGAATGCTTTACTAAACTCATCCTGCATCTCTTCTTCACTGATAAAATCGTCGTGATGATCCATCTCCATCTCTTCGTCCATAAATCATTCATGCAGTAGTCTTTTTAATAAACATTTTTGCATATACCATCTATAAACTAAGAAATGTAACTTTTTCCAATATTATGGTATTATGATGTTTTAGTAATCTTAGTAGGGGGGATTGGTCACATTACACTCTTTTATAATTAGAAGATAGATGGAATTTACCCGATAATGATTACTTTTCTACACCTATATTGAGGACCAGCTCAGGCTTGTCATAGATCTACACGATTATATTATATTTCATCCGTTCTTCTGAATATAATTCGTTGTAACTAAAATGATACCTTAAAGATTGATTGACGCCTTAAAATTAGGGCATATCTTTGTAAAGCCCCAAACGAAAATATAATTTAGTTTTGCAGTTGACAGCGCATGAAATACTTTAGCACCCAGCCATCAAATAGGATCGACATACATAGCAGCTTAAAGCATAGTACTTCTGCTGGAGATCCCTTAAATAGAGTAAAATCCACCCAGGAAACGCTATCGTATATCGGTCCAATTTCTGAAAAAATCGGAGTAACTAGAGTATCAGAGATAACCTTTATGGATAGGTTGTATATCCCGAATTACTCTGTAGTACTGCCTGGAACTGAAGATCGTATTTGGGTTTATAATGGCAAAGGTACAACAAGGGATGATGCTAAAGTAAGTGCTCTAATGGAAGCAATAGAGAGGCATTCTGCTTTACCTAGTATCTACAACAAAAGAATTGTTCGAGGGACTTATTCTGAGTTGAGCAATTCGTACGGAAGGGTCTTGCATCCTGCTGAAGTAGTGGAACCAGTTTGCTCCCAGTACGATGAGAAGCGGACTATAATGGACTTTTTACCAGCATTCGATCTTATGAACGATGAAGATGTGCTAGTTCCGGCACAGCTAGCACTATACGGATATTCCCCTAAATATCCATCAGTTAGCATCTTCCCTTATTTTCATACAAATGGGCTAGCTTCAGGCAATATTTTAGAGGAAGCAATTTGTCATGCCTTATGTGAACTTATCGAAAGAGATGCAGTGAGTATTGCTGATTTATGCACATCCACAATTCCTTTCAATATATTAGAAAAAATAAGAGAGTCTCTCGAAGAAACCCGTATGTCAGACGTCGTTAATATCGAAAACAAATTTGTAGACGATATGAGTATCTATCCCGATGTTGATTCCTTAGAATTGGTAACTCAATTCAAGGAGATGAAGAGATTGATAGATAGATTCACTTTTTGCAATATTCCATTATTTCTAAAAGATATAACCCAAAAGGATATTGGTATTCCAACATTCATGGCAAGTAGTGTTGAATGGATCACTCCGGATTATGGTTATTTCGCTAAAGGCTATGGGACTCATCCAGATTCTAGAATCGCCTCGGCCCGTGCAATCACTGAGCTTTCACAGACAAGGGCTGCAAACATCCACGGTGCGAGAGATGATCTGAAAAAGATTCGATATAATCTGAATGACGAGTTGTACAAGAGAAGATGGCAATTCGTGCTGACAAAATCAGCGAAAAACCGGAAGTATTCCGAAAATAAGACTGTGAAGATGAACGAGATCAAAACATTTGTGAACAATGATATTTTGGAAGATATTAATTTCATTCTTTCCAGGCTAAAAAAAGCAGGATTGAAAAGAGCAATAATCGTGGACTTGACCAATCCGATAATTGGGATACCAGTCGTAAGAGCAATAATACCAGGACTTGAGACTTTTGAGGTAACAAATTCCATCATAGGAGAGAGGGCTGTCAACGCTTTCAGAAGAATCCACCGGTCTTACTGACTTGCAAATTAATATTCTTATTATGATCTGGTAAAGATGGTTAGAGATCTTGTAATATCAATGCTAACTCAAAAAGGGGTCAACCAATAGCATCTCGAAAAAAAACAATGGGTAGTCTATACCCCAGATGTTCTTGAATTCTACTGGTGTCCACAACAATCTGTAACTTCTCCAGGCGTTCTTCTCACAGATCTTTTATTGATAAATTCAATTGAAGCAGTCCCCATTATCAAGGCCTTTAGCAAGGCTATCTGTTTTCGCATTTAGAGATCTTAGAATGAAGTAATTAATAAATTATATTCAAGATACTGTTTGGAAACCAACACAATGATTGTGTTCAGTTCCAAATTATGGTTACTTTTTTTTGATCATCAGTTGTCCAAAGATATTTCGAAATCATACATCAACGTAATAAATTCTGTTAGTTTGAAGCTGAGCAGGGTGCACCACTTTTTTTACCTCTAGCTAATCCTGGGGTATATATACTTGCAGAATTGATTAGGCTAAACATCATTCAACACTGGAGGGTAAATTTTTTCATAATCTGAATAATTTGTGCTTCATTAACCTGATGGAATTGTTGATAGAACTGTTCTACAGAACAAAATCTGGATCTTGGAGGTCTTAAAATGACTTCAATACGATCCACTTCTTTTTTCATCAAGAAAACCGTATCTACCGGAGCTATGGGAACTGCCACTATCAGACATCTTGGGGTGTATTTTCTTTTAATCCATCGCGCCGCAGCGATTATTGTAGCCCCAGTTGCGGCTCCGTCATCAGTCAGTATTACTGTTTTATCATTGATCTGATATGCGTTACATTCAATTCGATACTTAGTTCTTCTTCTAATTACCTCTTCGATCCTATCTCTTATCTCATTTTCGATATAACTTTGTGATATTGTCATCTGCTGAATTAATTCGTAATTTAAGTAAGGAATGCCGTCCTCAGCCACCGCGCCTATTCCTACCTCCTCGTTGGACTTGGCCCGTAGTCTCAAAGATACTACGATATCAAATTTACATCCTAATTTTGACGCAATAATATTCCCGACGACAATGCCGCCCTTTGGAATTCCCATAACAATGCAATTACTTCTCGCTTCTTTGCAAATAAATCCCTTGATCGATTCAGTCAAGACATTAGCGGCTGCCTCTCTGCTTTTTAGTTTTAATGTGAACTTATCGAAAATTTTTTCGATGATTGTATAACCAGTTGCGGAGAATCTTTGATTATGAAAAATCATTTGATATCTTCATTAAGGAGAGTGGAAGTGTCTAAGTAGAGCGTGTGAATTATCTGTTTCTACTTTCAATATATATACCGCTCCAGAATTTAATTTGCCTCTTTCACAGGAACCACAAAATGAAATATAGTGGTCACCTGGAGAAAGCGGTTTCAAAAATACCCAATAACCATCTCCTGCTGCAGAAGTTCTGCCCCCATGATTTATCTGAAAAATATTGTCCTCGCTAATCTTCACCTGAAATATTAACGGATCAGACTTTATTCGTTCGATTGGCACTAGTTTACCGTCAACCACGCA
>DATBGR010000413.1:0-5763 GCA_036557905.1 Nitrososphaeraceae archaeon
ATTCATTAAAAGAGTGAAGTTGAATCCAAGCCATATAAATCCCACTTATGCCTATAACACCTAAAGATATTGTGGCTATGAGGGAAAATCTTGGAAGCAATAGTGCAAGGTAATACGTGGTTGCAGAGATTTTATTCCTGCCAGATTCATCATTAGTTTTCGGTGTATCTACCTGCAATTTTTGTTGTTGTTGCATTTTCTTTTCATATGTGGCAAGTAATTGTGGTGGTGGTTGCTGTAATGTATCTGAATTTCTTAAAGAATTCAATAGCACTACTGAGATGTAGAACAAGCCCCCTATCCATAAAGATACAGCCATAAGATGCATCCAGTCAATAAATACAGCTAATGATGGAATGAAATGAACTGCTGCATTGTGACTTGTTAAACTATTTGCAAAAATGCATATAGCACCAGCTGCAAAAGCAATGCCAAAAAGAATTGATTGAAATGTTATGGATCTGCTACTACTTTTTTTTAAAGGTTTGAAGGCTTTGTGCTTGCGTATCAGATAATAATTGACAAGTATACAAATCATGATAACCAATGCAGTTATGATATGTACTAACCAGGATATTCCAGAAGAACCATGAAGTACAGACCCAAATATTAATCTGTAATTTGAATTGCCGTTTGCTGCTAACTCATTAATTTGTAGAAAGAGTAACGAAGATGCACATGCAATAATAATAGATGATGCAATTACTAGCAATAGACTAAATCTTTTTGCCCATGGTATTGTTGTTGTATTAGTTCTCGCATCTGATTCAGCACTTGTAATGTTCTTTCTGCCGATTCTATTTCCAAACCTCTCCCAAAGAAAGGAATGTGAAAATATTCCTCCTACAATTGCTACTTCTGAGACTATTAAAGGCCATTTTATAATTCCATCTAGGTTGGAAGTAACTGCAACAGTCTGGGTGCTTAGCTGTTGATTGTTAATATTGTTAATACTAGAAGAGCCTTGTTTAGTAGCAGCAGTAGCGCTTCCTGGACCCACATTCCCTATACCAAATACGTATGAACCTCTCGCTATATGTCCGTCATCTGCTGATTGGGTCATCCAGGAGACAGTATATACCCCATCGGTTAATTTTTTAGTGTTTAATCCTATTTGAGCTTCACGATCATGATCTCCAATTATGATGAACTTGCCATCATCTATCCTTTCATTCTTTGAATTTAAAACCTGTATAGTACTAACATTTGGATCTGGTCTTTCTGAAAAATCAATTGTTACTTTTGAGAGTAGTAGTGATCCTTTTTTTATTATTGAATTGGAAGCAGGTGTTTCAGTAACTGGGAGAGAGTGTGCATAGGCATAATTCGCGATACTAATGCACATACATAATAAAAGAGTAACTATAATTAATGAAATTGGTAATTTAATTAGTGATTGACTCTTCTTATTTCGATTTGCAATATAACTTTGGTATTCTTTATTCCGATATCTAAGAGAAAAGGGAGTTGGGAGTAATTCCATATACATTAATCCTGTCAGATGCTGACTATACTAGTTAGTTATGGAATCGTTGCATCAGCCTTTGGCAGAGGACATCCAAACCCGCCCGCAACACCATCTCTTTGCACTCCTTTGGATAAGGTTACTTTATTATTATTTCCAGGAGTATCATCTCCAGCGCCAGGAACACAGGTATAGCTTATGTGAATCGGTGTATTATTGATCGTACCTGTCAATGTATATGTATAGGTTGTTTGTGCACCTGGAAAGAATGTAGCAGTATAATGTGCAGGATTGTCATCGTCAGGGTCAAAATCTAGCGTTTTATTCTTTGGACCTGCGGAAACTTCTACCTTAACTGTCTTATCTAATCCAGTAATAGGCTTTGTTCCATTTGCCCCATCATTCAATGGATCCTTAGGATCGGGCGTATATGCAAAAAAGTCTACTCCAGATTTGTCGCCAACAAATACAGGTTCATTTACAGAACCAACCACAAGCAAAGTAGGTTTCCCTCCTATATTGAGGAGTTGTCTTTCGTGTGCAAAAGCGTTTGCACTCATAGAAAAAATGAGTATTGCACCAAGAAAAGATATTGCCAGTAGCAGGGCATACTTCTTACTTTGGATAAGATTATCCATGCTAAATATAAAGAAAAGTTTTGAATTTAAATCTTGTATGGCATTCGACGAATGTACCATATTTATTCTGATAACTTTCTTAGAGATTACTCTGTATTTAAATAAAAACAAATCAGAACTACAATAGGGAACCGTCAATATGTCAAATTAGATTTGAATTCTGAAACTTCTGGCTTGATTGGATTGAAAAGTATTCCCAATATTAGAATCTTGATAATATAATTTCCATTTGATATTTTTTGAGTGTTCAAGATAGGAACCTCGGCTTGTCCGTCGAACGTGTGTAATGGGACTTGAGGTTGACCAGTTTCATTAGAGAGCTGAAACACTATTTTACCATCTTTTAAGATCTGAAAATTGTAGTCGACATGTTGTTGTACTGTATTTGTATGTGGTTTAAGGAAGAATACCTTAAAAAGTGCTTTCAAGTCAGGATTAAAATGAATGCTTAACTTTTCGACTGATATGTCCAAGCTTTTCCCGCTTGTTGAATTTCTACCTATAAACGTATCTGCATTAATACTTTGAATCATAAATATGTAAGAAATCAGGCCCATTAGACCTGAAGTAAGTAGTATAAATGAAAGCGAAAAGGATAAATGCAAACGCCTTATTGAACATCTTAAGCTTATTATATTTTTCCGACAACCTGTCACAAAAATAGAATGAAATATAGCTTGTGATTTTCCAATTCAGGAATATATTTTACACTAGCAGTTAGATATCTCATAACCTGTGAATATTATAGCTTCACCATGAACTATGAATTGGTAAGGTTGAAACTATATACAGAAAGCAACTAACCCATCGATGCCATTAATCATACATCATAAATGGAATGTAAATGAAAGGATCAAGATTAAGTTAACAGAGCAGAGGAAAAGGTCGCTTTACTTATAGTAGAGATAAGTAATTAGTGTAATGATTACAAGCGCTTATTATGATTTTCTAGTTTTAATAATAATCCCAGTCAACACTGTTATACCTATAATGATGATTGCAATACCTGCTGGCAGTACTGAAATGAATGATGTATTCGTAGATTGAAATGGAATAACTACCTGAAATGATGCTAATGCTACGGCAGATATATTTGACCTGATAGATGCAATAACCAGATACGTGCCGTAATCTGGGAATAGATACTTTAATGAAAAATCTCCATTAGGAGCAGTTATATTATTGAATCTAAATGTTCTTTCTTGTCCACTACTATTAGCTGTTATAATAACATGTGCAAGGAGATTCTTCAAGTTTTTGCCTGTCTTTAAATCCTGAACAATAAATCTTAATTCTGTGGGTGAGTCAACCACAGGCTTAGATGGAGAATATCCAAAAACTACCTTAACATCATTGTTCTTATCAGTCCATTGTTGTGTTGCATTATTTGATAGTCGGGTGTTCTGCACAACATTATCTTGAGCATTAGCTATATTTTTACAGAAATTATAAATTACTTGACTAAATTGTAATGATAGTATGAAAAGAATACTGGATATGATAATAGCCCAAGCATCACGAGAGTGTATATTTAAAGTCAATTATTGTGTTCACTCAAGATATTCGAATAACATTTCTTTATTAATTTATACTTGAAACCAACAAAGATTAAGACCATAGTTCTATAGTTCTCCTCAGATTGTATTTGTTTTCGGTAAATAAACATTGATAATCATAATACGGTAAAATAAGATTATGGGAATTACTAAATCGAAGCCTTTTCATGACACGCATTAAGTCTTAGCAGTATTTAATCTTAGCACAGATAGAAGGGGGATAATCCCCCAACATGAATATTGTTTCTGGTTCTGTTCTGTGCTAATGATGATCGTCTATCCTACCAGGGTATAGATCTTCGTAATTACCGTACGTAAGATTATTATTGTTTATGGTACATGCCACGAATGTACCAGTACAAGATGTTAATAAGCATTTTTTAATATCTATTGATGATACTGATAAATATCTAAGTTATTAAGTATTATTTTAGTACTAGTCACTTGGAAGATATCAGAAATTCTGATCTACGAAAATAAGTGAGTCGTACTATCAAATTAGCAGCAGGATTTGTTTTCGTTCAATAATTCAATTTTAATACAACAGTGGAGATGCCTACTCCCTTGGTATGTACATCAGTAAGACTTGATTTGACTTGAAGATCTGTTCCGAGTTGACATTGGTTACTGAATATGAGATTATTATAGTTTATGGTACATTCCACGAATGTACCATTAGAAAGCCAAAATCAATTAATACGTTGAATCCAATTAAATGGCCTCACTCAATCAGAAATGTTTCTACAAGGATTAATTACATCTGGTACATACGATATACAATCTAAAATACAGTGAAAACAGGCAGCATCATCGTTAGATCATAACTGCTAATTATGCAAGAGATCCACTAGTATGTACCAGTATTATATAGTATCATCTTATTCGGAAGATGTACCAAAGAATTTATATCACTATAGTGTTCTTTGACATTAATGGCCCGATGTATCGAACCGATTAGATATTGCTATGCAATGCTAAGAGATAATCAATATCAAGTGACAGCAGCAATACTATTTACTACCGCAGCTGTTATCGCAATGTCAGTAATGTCATCAATAGCGTTTCCATTTGCATATGGACATACTTTTTCCCAAAACGAAAATTCATTATTTCTAACTAGAATGAATCAAATGCACTCTCAGTTACAATTTGTTCAGAGTCTACTTTCAAGGAATGCTACCACTTCTGGCGATAATAATGCAAACAGTAATACTAAATTCGCTCAAACTCACGTGACGGAGGCACTAGCATTACTAAATCAAAAGGATCCTGTAAACAATTTCACATGGAATCAAGAAATTGCAGAAAGAAACCAGAGAGTCGCAACTGATCTGGTCAGAGGATTAAATGATCTCAGTACATCTGTAAATCAAAAAGCATCGTCGACTTCGATTCAAGACAAGGTAAATAATTTGGGTGGTCTTTTAAATGAGGCTATATCTGCAAGGGTTGCTAAAGATATTCTAAATAATTCTACAAATCAAGCCCTGGTCCTTGCCAATATAGGCAATGAAGTATTCTATAGCTATGGTCAGGCACTTGGATTTCCTTATGCAAAGTTGGCCAACATGGTTGCAACTATGAATATGTCAGCTATGGGTGGTAATAATATGAACATGCAAGGAAAAAATATGAAGCAAAATATGAATAATATGAATAATATGAATGCAAATAGTAACAAGATGCCAGGCATGACCATGACCAATAAGGTGAATATACTAAATGAGTCACAGTATCAAAATGCCCAGGCATATGTCAAGCAAGCCCAAGAAATTGTCTCAAAGTACTTGACATCACCAAGCTCGACAAATAAAAATATAACAAGTGCAGACATACAAACACAGCTTAACAAGATCCTCTCCCAGCTAAAAACTACCATTGATAATAAAGGTCCATTCAATAGTGTAATGACTCTCGTACATATGCAATTGCATCCAACATTAATATCGGATTATGGTTTAAAATTGAATGCTCCCACTCCATCAAAGTAAGCTGGAATCTACACTAGAGGATCGAAATCAAGCAACTCATTTCATTTTTTTGACCACATATGGAGATTTTGTACGCTGATAGTTTGGATGATTATACGATGGTATAATTTGAA
>DATBGR010000414.1:0-4852 GCA_036557905.1 Nitrososphaeraceae archaeon
GATACGGTATCGCCAGTCCATTCTTTTTCATGTATTAGATTAAACCTTCTATTGATTTCTATATGGTTACACTTCCCGACAGAAGTGTAACCCATGTTTGTAAGCTATAATGTCACCTATGTTTGTAAGTACAACACCTAATTATGGTGTTACATGTGATTTGAAATTCCGACTTCTCATGGCATACTTGAGTCATTGTTACTAGGTTTCATAGCTTCCAGTCCTCTCCTTATTGGCTGTCTGGCTTCTTTATTCGTTAGATTATCACGAAAATTGATCAATACAATAATGGCGTTTGGAAGTGGTGTATTAATTGCCACGTTAACGTTCTCAATACTAGTAGAGGCATTTAATGTGACTCATTCATTATCGGCAACGGCGACCGGATTCGTATTAGGAGGTGTTTCATATGGCATAGCAAATTCTATTCTCCAGAGGAAATCGAAACCTAAGGTATCAAAAAATAGACATAAAACAGAGTCCGATGACAAAATTGCCTCCGATAGTAAACCTGCTTCAGGCAAGGCATTGTTTATTGGGTCGATCATGGATAATATACCCGAGAATGCAGCGCTTGGAATTACGCTTGCTGCAGGAGGTACAATCAATATTGCGTTCCTAGTAGCAATATTCATTTCAAACCTTCCTGAGGGACTTGCCTCTACTAGTGATATGAAATCCTCTGGACTAAGTAGAAAATACATACTTGTATTATGGTCAGTGGCCATTGCGATAGGAACATTTGCAACAACTATTGGGTATAGCGTATTGTCTAATACCAGTCCCCCTATAATTTCAATTTCTATAGCATTTGCCGCTGGGGCCATCCTTGTTATGCTAGGAGAATCCATGATCCCAGAAGCATTTAAAAAAGAAGGATTTGGTAAAGGACTTGCGTTGTTGGCAGGTTTTCTGATTGCGGTAATATTGACAAAGGCGCAGGGCGGTGAATGAAGTCCAAGCATGTGAAATCATGACTGTTTGCCCTGAATTATGCCTTTATTGTTTTGCACATCACAATTTCAACTAAAGTTTTACTACATACCTTCATATTCGATTATACAATCAGATTTTAAAATAGCGTGGTCGTGGCCAGAAGATACATTATTGTCTTTTCATGGCAATTCTTGTCTCAGCCCCAGGATCTATGTGTTTTTCTCCAGCAAGATTAATTACTACTTTCTCGATATTTCTACCAGTAAAATTTTGCACCTGCCCTATACTCCTCACTAACTGGCTAAGCTAAATCTCGACCTATAGACTATAGCATAGTGATCAAGCAGATTTTGACATATGATTTGCTGGTAGATGCATCACTAACTAATCGCCAGTATCGATGAAGATAATTCAGATGCGTGTGATAACTTTCAATGTCACATGCCGAAAGTAAATCCACCCCCAGACACAGACGACAAAATAATTCAGGACAATCCAATAATCGACAACAAGAACAACAAGATAGAGGTGCATCTAATTTAGTATCTGAGATGTAAACTCAAATGGAGATATTACTAGAGATATTAAGTTAACCACTACGTAATGAGTGTAAACTTTGAGTATCCTGCTGAGTACGACCTTAATGAAATTGATCCTTCAAACACTACAGATTAGAAGACAACAGTACATTAGCGGCTAGGAGCCGCAATAACGCCGTTGTTTTGAATCGACTACGTCTACCATTCTAACGACAAAGTCGGCAATGTGACAAAGATAGATGTGGATTGTTCCTATCTTCATCGAGCTTAGATTGTTCGCTGGTTTATGTATGTATGAAAGCCAGTAACAAATATACTGACCCCAGTATTTAAGCCCCATGTAGTAGACCTAACTAATAACTCGAAAAACCCTGGCCACTATGGAAAGAAATTAAATGCTTGTCAAATTTACTACATTTAGCTTCAACAATTGATTATTTTATAGTTATAAATTTACTAGGCTTCTAGTCTCTTTGTATGGAGATTGATCTGCCCTAACAATATCTGGATCTGTTCCAAGTTTTCTAGATAGTTCTAATGCCAGATGCTGACCATAAAGAAGTTGAGCCAACCAAGCAAATTCCTTAGAGATATCATTAAAGTCTGACGTATCTTCGTTTATTTCAATAACTTCGCTTTCTATAACCTCTGCGAATTTTATTAAACTATCTTTTCTTGGTTCTCTAATAGAAGTGAAAGCTAATATGCTAGATTGTTTATCAATTGTAACCTTAGGACCGTGTAAAAACTGTTCTAGGCCAAAACTTCTAACTGGCAAATAGCAAGTTTCAGAGATTTCAAGGATAACTTCATGAGCAACAGCTTCCCTTATCAAATCTCCTATGATCACAAAGTTTGTATCATATGTAGGTAATGGATTTTAAATGCAAGTTTAACATCATCTATAGTCTTCTTAAATCTTTCAATTATTTCATTATCAAATAAGCCTATCCATTGTATGATCCTTGCAATTGCAGAAGTTAGTGATATAGTAAAAGCTCCACAATTCTCTTGAGGACATGTCTCAATTCTTATATCTGCAGCACTATTGTCTGGACTACCTAATCCAGTGACAAGAATAGTTGTGGCTCCATATTTCTTTGCAACTTCTAATGCTTGAATACTCAAGGTTTTTGTTCCACGGTGAGAGAAAACTACGAATATATCATTAGCAGTAAGGTAATGCGGCGATCCAACAAAATCATAACTTTGTATTGAGGTGCAATTAGGGTTAACATGCTCCCTCCAAAGAAATTCACTAATCTTAGCAGCCCAATAACTGCTACCAATTCCAACGAAAACTAATCTTCTTTTTTGTATATTGAGTGTATATATAGCTGAAGGCAAGGGAGAGTCTAGCATTCTTTTCCATTCTTGCAACTGATTTAATACATTCGTTTCATAAAGCGATATCATAATGAATGAACAACTAGATGGACGAACATACTATATTTAAGTATCCCATGATACATGTAAGACCATTCAAAATATAAAAAAATAAAATGACGTATTCCTTGAATTGTAGATTAAATAGGTTGATGTGTTATACTTCGAGTTTACTATTATCATTACAAAAGCAAAACGGAGATCAAATCATATGCTGTAATGATTTGCTCTTCTATAATCCCACATCTTAGGATGAGGGAGAAGAGAGTGGGCGGGCAGTCAGGTTAGTTATGTATCTTATTTTGTCCTATCTGATTTGGGCCACTATATCATGCTTACAAAAAAGTGTCTAATTACTCGCATTAAATTAGGCATGTCACATAATGATAATAATATGGCATATGCACATCAACATTCCCACGAAGATGAGACAATTCACACGCACACGCATGAACACGAGAAAGACGACCACCACCACGGTAGTGAATAGAACTACTAAAGCGATGAGCACTTCTCCAATTATTCTATGGTCGCCTTAATAGACTGTAAGAATTAGCTGTGGTAATTCTAGCTCTAATTTAATAGTTTGATGGATCACAATCTGTAATGGTTGGAGAAACTGAAGGCAAAATAAAGGCAAAATAAATTGATGATAATTATTTCCATTGAGCCAAGCAAGTGTTGAAAATACAAAAAGAGCATCGCAGACTTGTTCTCTTTTTATAATTAAATTTAACTAATATTAGTAGATGTGTTTACAATCAGTCTCATTATATTACGCAGAAACCGATATTGTATTGCAAGTAGGGATAAATTTTGTAAAGTCCTTTATACAACTTTCTTTTATCTAAAAAATAGATGAAAAGATATGCGAAAAATTCTCCATTTGAAAAGGTTGTTACAATATTAATTGTTGATGATGAATTTGATCTTGTGACAATTTTAAAACAAGGCTTGGAAAGACGAGGTTTTCGTGTGTTTTCTTTTACAGATCCTTTTTTAGCTTTAGAACACTTTAAAATAAATGCTCCCAATTGTGATTTAGTTATTTCCGATCTAAGAATGCCTGGAATGAATGGATTTGAATTTTTAACTAAAGTAAGAGAACTTAGAACAGATATCAAAATCTTTCTAATGACGGCATTTGAAGTTAGTGATATGAAATCATCACTTGCTATATCTTCGCTTAAAATAAATGAATTTATAGTAAAGCCGTTCTCACTTCAAAGTCTAAATATGATTATAGATAAATATGTATCATTAAAAAATAATACTAGTTGAGAATGATCGTTCAGTTATATCTAAAAGCCCTTCTGCAATATTTCTTCTTTTACTATTACGAATTTTTAACAAGTAAAAGCATACCTATCTTGCCAAGTATAGTCTCTACGCCGACTGGTTTTATCAAGAAATCATCTGCGCCGTATTCTAGGATAATATTTCTTGCGCTATCATCATTTGCAACTACTAATATCTTGACGTTAAGATCAATCTGTTTAATTTTAGATATTAACATCGCACCTTTGTCCGCTGCTATTGAGCCATTGATATAAACCACATCTACTTGATTATGAATTTCCTTTATTTGCTCCAAGCATTTTGCTGCACTAAAAGTCCTATAGGTCTCGTATCCGTTTAATCTACATACTGCAGTAATAAGCGAACTAACCTCGCTATCATCCTCAACAATTATTATTTTAGGTGTTTGGATTGTCATATTGGATATAGTCATATAGTTATATTCTCTCTTATTATATGATTAGCAAGTAAGCAAGCATTGACATTATATCGAATTTGTTTTTGTATAATATAGAAGTGTCTTTGAACAAGGAATGTCGTCGTTTACATTTACATTTACTATCGTCTATACCACAATAACTGCTTGTTGGCTATTCCCTACTGCGAAAGCACATTTATCTTTATATAATGTGCTTTTAATAAATCGTTCTTCTCATGTTCTTCAAATCTGTCAAAATCGTTTTTATGATAGT
>DATBGR010000415.1:0-3463 GCA_036557905.1 Nitrososphaeraceae archaeon
CGGCCAGATATTGAAGATGAAGTCTGGACATCCAACAAAAGACAGTTACTGGTTTCCTGCATTTAATAGTACTGAAGGTGTAAAAGCAATGAATTTTATAAAACAGCAGGTCGACGCTGGAATAAAACCACAGAAGAATCACTATTGGGGGCAGGAATTTCTTAATAGGAAGTTTGCAGTAATGATTGAAGGCTCATGGCTACCTGTACAATTTCTTCAAAGCAAGTCTGGAAAGGACTTTGAAGATAGAATTGGCTTTATTCCAGCACTGCCAGTTCCGTATAAAAATAATCAAACATCAACGTTGATGGGAGGCTATACATTTGGCATTCCCCAGATATCTACAAACAAGGATCTTGCCTGGAAGCTGATTGAATTAGCATTAAAGCCAGAGGTACTTGGTCCGTTTCTAAGCCAAACAGGACTACTGCCGACTCAAATATCCATGGGAACAAGCGATTTATTAAATACGACTGTTTCATCCCATCCATACTATAGACAGCTAGTATCCATGATCCCACATGCAGGAACACGACCATCAATTCCTGAATATCCTCAAATTGCTTATAATATTCGGCAGGCGATCTATGAAATTCAATTTGAAAATAAGGATCCTAATCTAGCATTACAAGAGGCCGCTGCGAAATCTGCGAAGGTGTTGGGTTGGTAGCAGCAAATCATATGCGGCATTTGCCCCAGGTGTGCGCGCAAGCTCATATTCTTTTGCATTGTTAATCCAAAGAAATCAAGGGACGCAAATGAGGCAACTCTTGACTATCCAAGGGGACCAGATTCGGTCTCATGGGTGACAGTGATATGAAGAGAGTACTTGGCACACTTGTAATTCTAGTATTAATGACCCTAACACCATCTGCCTTCGCAATATCTGGTTATCAATTAGGATTTCAAGATGGTCTAAGTGACGCAAAATGTAGTATTCAAGATATATGCCATTATTATGTAATCCAGACAGGAAAAGGCTTCCGGTTTCATACACATGATTTCATAAACGGACACCAGTAGATGTAGCAATTGCACTGACATTGGGAGACTCTAGTGTTTTTATTCATTCATCGATTTCATCTATGTGAAATTATCGAGATAATAACATATGATTGTTATTTTTCAGCCATCTCCTTATATAATTCGTAAGCTATTTGGTATAACATGAAGAATAATAAAGGTTTTTTTATTATACTCCTGATCCTAACAATATCTATTTTATTGATATTTTCAAGTATTATCATTAGCAGTTCTATACTTGTATATTCGAAGGGAAATCTCTTAGAGAAATCTACTGGTGCAAATTCAAGTACGAATAACACTGGTGATAACACTAATTCGTCATCTCGGAAACTATCAGCAACAACTGCCCAGGATTGCAAAAATCGCCAGAATGGATCTGCCGCTTGTCAAGAACAATCTCAACCGATCGGAAAGCAGCAATCAAGTCAGCAGCAACAAGAGCAATCCAAACCTGATAATAGCTGCCTCTTTCATCCAGAACAAGCGAAGTGTAAACCAGATCCAATAACAGGTAAATGTCCAGAAGGATTTTCAATGAACGTATACGAGCATTGTTTTCCAAAAATCCCATGCCCAAAGGGATTCGAAAATCATGATGAAGATGAGACAGGTACCTGTTATCCAGTACATAATGCAAATTCTACTCGTACACTCGTATCAAAATAACAAACTGAAAAAATAGAACAAGCCCATTAGATTCATAGTAGAGGACTAAGTAGTAATCCATGCACAGTAGTTTTGAAGTATCAAAAATCAATCAAAGCATGATTTCTAAAAGTAGTACCTATTGTCTATGCCAGAAAAACTGTATAAAAGAATATTTGAAATCGACTCTCCAAGCAAAATATATAATTAAACAATTCAAGAAGAAAGGTCAATATTCTACTCATGGTAAGCGATTACTATGGGTCCTGCATATTATTTGATATTTATAATAATGATGTATACCTAGCATACATTGATTGTCTATATATAGAGATAGAAGTGGAGAACGTGTCATGTGTAGTAAATGCAATTCAATATTTGAAAGCGAAACTGACTTCTTGAAACATTACAATGGTCAACATAGTTTCGCAGGATGAGTTAATTTATGCAACAGTCGATACAAAAAGACTTCAATTCCTACTGAAGGATGATTTTTAATTCCCATATTAATTTCAAGTATGCTATTTTGTTAACAGCTGATACCAATATCTACAGACGGAATCGCCAGTTCCAATCTTACGACTTAGTTATACATTTATTGGCCTGGTACCTTCTAGTTAAAAAAATCCTAATCAGAAAAATCAATCATAGATTAAGCTATTTAGTTTCATAAATATTCCTAGATTTCATGATCTGTATAACTTCTTCATCAGAGACCGGGTCAAATTCCTGATAGTATTGACCAACTGATCTGAATATAGAATTTGAGGGGGAGAGTATGACAACAACATGATGCGATTCTTTCCTTAATGAAGAAACGATATCTTTTGGTGCAATAGGAGTGGCAATTATTATTCGTCTTGGAGAATAACTTTTATTTTTTATCCATCTTGTTGCAGCTATCAGTGTTACACCGGTCGCGGCTCCATCATCTGCTAAGATTACAGTTTTCGTATTATCTATTGTACTAGATATCAAAGAGGTCTCATCTGACTTACCCAGGTTGTAGAGTAAGCGTCTGCGTTTAGCCTCATTAATTTGCTTAGATTTAACTTGAGTTATGTATTCTTGTGAAATTTTGAGCGTCGTAATGACATTTTCGTTCAGATATGATGTGCCGTCTTCCATCACCGCACCTATTCCTAGTTCCTGGTTATGGGGAGCTCCTAATTTCCTTGGAATTAGGATATCAAAAGATGTTTTAAGCTTTTTAGCAATAACATCTGCGGTCACGGCCCCGCCTCTTGGAATACCTAACACAATTACTTCTTTGCTAGCTATCCCTTCCTTTTTCAATACATCCTTTAAAGATTCAGCCAATAAATTCGCAGCCCATTCTCGGTTTTTAAATCTTAATTGAAACTTGCTTAATATTGATTCGAACAATTTAGGGTATTATTATATTTTCGTGGTAAATGTATTCATAATGTATTATTCAACTACACTCTTAGACACATCAATATTTGTTTTCAGATTTAGAAAATTGTTTATATCAAACAAATACTAGTATCACTCCTCTTGTCGTCCTCGTAAAGTATCCAATATATAGATCGCATCATATTAATAACATATTTTAAAGAATCCTTTATTCCTTTATTCCTATGTTCAAAGATTAATCAGTATTCTGCTGTCACTTGGTATTATTATTATGATGAGGAATACTTGAATCTACAATAGAAGCCATTTTTGCCAGAATTATTCCATTCCATTCCATGATCACTATAATTGTATTTACTTGATCGTGCAACGGTTAGATCAGCACCTGGAACAACAGAGAATGGCGGATTAACTA
>DATBGR010000416.1:0-8137 GCA_036557905.1 Nitrososphaeraceae archaeon
CAGTAGCAGAGTAATAATAACTCTCACAAAATCAACATAGAAATTCCCCAAACCAAAGTTCTTTCGAATGAATGAGCGAATAAAAGCAAATGCTGTTACAATACCAAATGCAGGAGCAACAAACATAGCAAATGTTAGTGCCACCATCTGGGAAACTATCGAAAGCTGACTTTCCCCTACGTAGTGCTGTAAGTCTGTGTTAGTAACGAATGACACGGCCGTATGAAATGCCAAATCTATTGATAGGCCATTAACCTGCTGTGAGGATGGCAAATAATTCTGAAATGATAAAACAAGAATAACAAAAATTATCGAGATAATGGATGTCATAAAGAGTGCGACAAAATACTCTTTCCATGTCATCTGCTTGTCTACATCTATTCCGACAAGTTTGAAGAATCCACGCTCCACCTTAGCAAGTGGCCTTTCAAGAGGTCTCAACTCAAAAGAAATCATCCTTGCGATGTACAGTCCAAATGGTATCGATAGGCCTAAAGCCCCCGATAATACAACTGCAAGTTGTATAGTTGTTTCCACAAAGGTCACTAAATTATGAAATAGCGTAAACGGGGATAGTAAATTTAAACATATCTAATAGTGAAAATGTGAAAATTATATATTTTTAGGTGAACTTTGCAAAATATGACTATGGACAATTTTTTCTTGCTCGAATTCCAATTTCACCATCTGAAAATTAATACTCTTGCAAAAGGCGAGAATTTTCTAGTATTTTACTATAAGGATAAACTGGTACCTCCTTTTTACAACCTGATTATCGCATTTGGCGCATCTTCTTGTTCCATTAAAATTACTACCGCCAAAACTGCTGAAATAGATTTAGTCCATGCTTTGGAATTTCTAGGTACAGTATTGGATATTTAGAGTTGTTATAGTATACGACACGGGCCAATATGAGCATCACTAGATCGGGTAATTCTAAAAAATTTCGCAATTTAGCTTGACGATCCACTGTCATTTCCGCTATCGCTGCTTTTTTCCTCTACTTTAGGTTCTTCTTGCTTCTGTTCGTCCTTTGGCTCTTCTTTTTGTTCCTTCTGCTTTTGATCATTTGACTGGTCTCCCTTGCTGTCATCTGATTTTGGTTTGTCGCCACTAGTTCCATCATTACTGCTGCCTTGCTTCTCGTCTGACTTGCTGGATTTATCTTGCTCTTGCTGCTGTTGTTGTTGCTGTTCCTGTTGACTTTGATCTGCTTGTTGTTGTCCTTCTTGCAAGTTTTTGCCTGGCTTTATTTCGATAGTGATTTTGCCCTCTTTGCTTTCAGCCATTCCGTCAGTTACAATGAAATTGAAACCATCTTTGCCTTGATAATCCTTGTCAGGGAGATAAACCAGAGTACCCTTCTCGCTTGAAAATTCAGCTAATCTTCCATGTGATGGTTGTTCAACTATTTTGAATACAAGTTTATCTTTATCATCTGGGTCCTCTACCTTCAATCCAATCTTTTGCGGAGTGTTTTCATTTCCAGATATTGAATCATCTATTGCACGTGGTTCATGGTTAATAGCAGGTTGTACCTCTACTTGAACAGAAGCTGTTGCTATGCCACCGTTCCCGTCACCAACTGTATACGAAAATACTTCTTTTCCACTCCATGACTTTTCGGGCGAATACACAATTGAGCCATCATCTTTTGCATCTATCTTTCCCTTCTGGGGCGGGCTGACACCCATTATCTTTAATTTATCATCGTCGGGGTCTTTATCATTACTTAGGATTGCTATGGTCACTGGGGTATCCTGAATTGTTTTTGCTTCATCATTTGAAGCAACTGGAGGACTATTTTCTTGTTGTTTCGATTCATCATTGTCACCTCCCAAATACTTTTCAAATAGTGCTCGGTCCTTGCGGTCTTGCTCAAGATCTTTCTTGCTAATCTTTGTGTTGTCTGAGGATACTTTTGTGTTGTCTGAGGATTCGCTAGCTACCCTCGTATCAGAGCTGCTTGATTGATTTTCAGGTAACTGCTTAGGTGACTCCTCTAGAGCTATAGCTATCTCATTTTTATCTTCCTTATCAGGAACGAGGATAGTCGTAACAGTCTCTGTATTATTGATATCAATGTCTGGGACATTTTCACCGCTTTCAGATGGAGTAGTACTTTCAGATGGAGAAGAGGTATCAGTTTGATTTGATTCATCTAAGGGTGACGGTGGAGCCGTGACATTAGGAGTACTTGTTATTATATTTGATTCGTTTTGTATAGTTGTATTTGCTAAATCCGATGAGTCTGACTGGTTACTAAGATTCTGAATCGAGCTTAAGTTGCCTATGCTCTTGCTCAGCTGCTGACTCGTGCTAGTTCCAGTCACTAGTGTCACAAGGAATAGCGTTGAATCTGAATTAGATCCTTCATCGGTTGCTGAAACAATTTTAGATCCGATTGTTGAAGTAGGTACCGTAAAGTTAGCAGAAAATCCTCCGCTGGAACTAGTTGTGATCTCAGCAGGTTCTGTGGGGGTCACTGGTGTACCGCCGAAAGTTACGGTAATGGCAGAATCCGGATCAAAATTAATGCCCGTAATGTTAACTAGAGTACCAACAGGTCCAAATGCCGGGTTGATTGTAATGATAGGATTGGTAGGCGGGGAAGACGTTACTGTAAATGTTGCTGAATCTGAATTAGACCCGTCGGTCGCTGTTACTGTGTGGGTTCCTGATAATGAAATAGGTACATCAAAGTCAGCATCAAATTCTCCATTATTGTTCGTAGAATCTAAAGCCACTCTGACTAGATCAAAGGTTATGAGAATGTCAGAATTTGGATCGAATCCAGTACCCGTGATGTGTACTGAACTACCTACAGCTCCTGTGCTTGGACTAAGTTCAATGTTAGCATTACCGTTACCTGTTGTTGTAAACTGCCATGTACAACTTGAATCGACATCATTTGAATTACTACAATCCAGATAGTTACCGTTATCGTCTTGAATATTAAAGTCGAGCTGCGCTTCATATCTAGTCCCTGGTTCCAGCTGTCTGTCCAGTGTATACGTTACTGATTTGGAGCTAGGATCAGCGTTTACACCTACATTGTCTATATCACATGTGGTCTCACAGAAGATATCAAGACTACCATCATCTAGAGTATCCTGGTCCATTTTTTCGTCAAATGTTACCTTGATTTCTGTATTAAGAGGAACATTATCCTGCCCGTCATTTGGATCCACACTCTTCACAGTAGGCGAATCATAATCATTGTCATCATCGTCAGATGAGGAAGATCCGTCATCATAGTTATAGTTGCCGTCGTCATAGTTAAAGTCGTCACTAGTACTATTATCGTAAAGGGAATCATAGTCTGAACCAATTACTTCAAAGGTTGTGCTGGCTGTCGCATTATCATACCCATTTGCAGTAGCCGTAACTAAAACTTCATAATAGTCAGACAATGCATCTGCTGGAATTGCATAATCAAACGAAGTCTGACCCGTGTCATCAGTTGTACCGGTGTAATCATTAAGGCTGGTACCATAACTATCAGTAATATTTGAAGTGATATATGCTCCGGAAATAGGTTCCGTAGAATTTTCGTCTGAGACAGTTACTGTCACAGTTTGGGTCTCTCCTGCAGTAATATTATCAGATGAAAGCCCTATAGATACGCCCAATGTAGAAGGCTGGCTATAATTATAATCGACAAATGCAGTCTCGTTTATAGGTTGAGTCACGTTTGGTTGAACAGTAAATGGAGTTAGAAGTGGAAGAGATGACATGCAACCACCGTCTATATATGTCACTGGGACAAGTAAATCGCAATTAGTCGAGCCTGCCACATTTGAAACATTCAGGTCCGCCCCTTGAATTGTTGGCATGATTGCTACTGCCAGTGACAAAAAGTCACTACTTCCAGGATTTCCAAAGAGTCCAGGAATAGGCCCTAATTGGGCTGAAGCTTCTTGAACTTTACCTAATGGTTGCTGCCCAGCATATCCACTGAAAATAGAGTTGGCCAGAAATAGAGAAAAAACAAGAATAAAACCATATAAGATTTTGCCAATTTTTGAACCAGAGTTTGTATCCTTTACTCTAGGAACACAATTACTTGGCGATGACGGAATGCGCTTGACTCTCTTTAACGTACAAATCATTTAGACGACTTCTCCTTATATTGCTTTCATCAGCCTTTTAAGGTAAACTTGCGAAAATTGGGAAAAAGTAACAAATTATTATTTCATTGCAATTATTTAATTGCAAGCTTTTGACCGATGCTTATGATGATGTCTTATCCTTTTGTATGCATTGAAAATAGCTGTAGGAAGTCCAAACTCCGAACAGAATTTTAGCTGCCTAGTTTACTAAGAATAGCGCAGAACTTCCAAGGTTCGAGTGTTCTCCTTATTCCGATTACAATAATTAGGCATACTGTATTGTAAATTGAAAATTGACGTATTGCGTTAGTGACCTAAACCCACCCCAAGTTATCAAGCAGGTGTCTGATCGAGTAGAAGTAAAAATGAAAACCAAATGCTTCCCCTTGATTTGTTTATGATTAATCATAAGTGCTGCTTATAAGATATTATTAGATAGTTTCGCGATTATCTAGTTATGGAAACAATTGAAATGTTGGGTTGGATAGCAATAGGGTTTGTTCCAATGCTTGGAGCCTTGGAGATTACAAGTCGAAAAATTAGAAAGATAAAGACAGATACAAAGATCTTAAGAAAAGAAATCATAGGAGGTGAAACGCTTATTGGCATATGAGAGCGGGCCGCATGCACTGAGGCAATTGATGTTACTCCGAGAGCACGGGGGCCATATTACTAGGTATCCTGAAAAACTTGTTGACTTGTCAGGCAAACCGTACTACTTTGTAGAGGTAACTTCTAATGAGGGAACTCGATATGTAATAGAGGCATACGGTAAAGAAGCAATAGGACTAAACCGTGAGGTTAGGGATAGAGAGATCTAAGAGAAGATGGGAATTACCGCCTAGCTTTTCCGTAGAAGGATTACCGACACATCCTATCTATCATCCCTTTATGATAAATTATTATAGATTATTACAAATCAAATTATTTGCTTAGAATTCTTTATCTTTTCAGATTTGTCAATACACTTGGGATGGAACACTTTGATATTTTGGCCCGAGCAGTCTCAAATCCAGGAGTAAAAAGCACTAATGATTGAGTCTCCTCCTCCTGAAGGATCTCCGCTAGAACAGCTAGCATATCTCATTGGTAAGGGAAGTACTGTTACGCGCATTTCAGAATCACCTCTAACCAGTAACGGTGCAAATTATTGTTTTGTTGAGGTCGTAGAACCGAGAGGGTCTTTTTATGTACTGCACGCTTATGGACACGAGGCAAATGAGCTATACCTGAAGGCCAATGAATTCATCGGAAATCAGAAAAATAATACTTCCTTTGTTGGAAACTCAAATACAAATACAAATACATAGATTTTGAATCTTATCCATTGCTTGAAACCAAGATTGTTGATTTAGGAAAACAGCAGTTAATTTTTCAAGGTCACCTTATAGATTTCAGGATGTTTGGGAAGGGACATACTGCCCCTAAAGTATATTAAATTGAGATATTTAGTACACGTGACTTCAGATTTGAAGATTTTGAGCGAATAATGAAATTTTAGAAACTTTAATATTTGTTTGAAAAGGACGAGATGTACAGATTAGGTTTTTCCCGCTGGTTATTCTTTTATTGCTTGCTACAGGCGTTATTCAAGCGGGGTCAATAATATTTTTCGCAACTTTGGCGGTCTGTTAACAAAAATTTCCAAACCATCAAATATTATTTTTTTATGGCCTGTTAACAAGTTAACATGTTAACAGGGTCTGTAAACAGCTGGCAACCGTAACATAGACCTTAACTGTTTACAACGGTATTTTCACCAATCGAATCTGTAAGCGTCATACGCATTCAAATTAGTCGCTTGCCAATCTATTTGGACCCTGTCCTCCAAATATTTAACCTGGGCAGGGATTTTGGCGTACCTTTTTTCTCCCGACTCAACATCCACATATACCACTTTCTGATTTATTTGAAGGGACCTTGGCACTGACAGTGCATAAGTAAATTTTTTGCAATTTGCAGCGCATCTATAGAAATAGTGGCGATCTGGTTCCTCCCAGTCGTACTCAAGTTTGATCCATCGCCCTTTCTGTTTGGGTTTTAGAGGTTTTCGTAGTCGCATGTAGAACTCCTTATGATAGGGTTTGTTCACATTTAGGCTAATCATTTCTAGTTCTTGATCATCTTCGTCTTTTACTACTACGTTCATGTCGGGAAAGTCTCTGGGAGCGTCACCATCAAGATAGTAGAAAATTCGGTCAACAGGTTGATCAGATATGTTCAACAGATTCCAGTCCATGTGATGATGTGTCATCATGTTGGAAGTGTCAGTAACCTTAAGAGCTATATTGATCTCTGTATAGAGGAATCTGTTTACCGATCTTAGATTTTCGTCATTAGCTGTGCTTTTCTGAACTTTGTCCAAGGTAGGGGCCTTTTTGTTTCCAAAGCCCTCTCCGTAGACATTGTAAACCAGTATGTTTAGGCCATGCTTTAATGAATAATCACCAATGGGATGCATGATGTTCTTGTATTCGGGTCTTAGGGTTCGAATGTCGTTAGCTATTTTGCCTGATGCGATAATATTCATATCACGTGCTAAATCCATGACCCTTCGTGCCATGATTATGCCTGGACCCCAAACATTTTCCTTTCCGTTCAAGTCCTTAATAATATAAACCGGTCCGCTGTCCAAGCCTACACGCAGGAAGAGTTTGTCCTTCTCCTTCTTTTGAGTATTATATTTATAGAGATCTTTGTGTAACTCCAACGCAAGCAACAGTGGTTTCTCGGGGCTGTCACTAAAGCCTATAGCCATCCCGTCTCCAGTAGGCAATATCAAAGTGGAGTCTATCTCCCTTTGTCTGAACACTTGTGTCCTTTCAATGAGCTTGTTTAGCACTATTATCTTTCTTGCCTGCTCGTTTGTTGTTATAGTAGGGTCTGAAGAAGCAACAATGTCGGTAAAGAACCAATGATACGTTGCCGTTAGTGGAGGAGGCCCTTCTATAACATCGACATCACTAAATTTTAAAACATTCAATAGATGCGAAACAAAATTAATGGGACAAATTTTGAGGATGCCCACCGATCCCATGCTAGACTTGTATGGGATCCTTAAGTGATTGACCCGTATTTGGTCGAGAATCCAGGTTTTGTCTTTGTGATTCTCTTCCATCAGTTCGAGAACTTCGGTTAGGTTAGTCAGTCTTTCAATTTCCTCCAAATGAGAAGCCCGTGACGATTTAGGCTTGGTTATTTTCGCTGCCCCACTCACTTGCTCTGCTGCTTCTAGTTGTCGTCCTATATCCAAGTCGCTAGCACGTAAATTGTAATGTGAACTCACGCGCTATTAAAGCTACCCCCTGGAAAACTCAGATAATAATACAGTAAAGAATTCTATAACATAAGGCTCAAATATTCTATTAGACCAGGTCTGCGAGTGTGTGGACTATGGCCCATGCTGAATCGCCTGCGATAATTATCAATTCAGATGAAAATTAGCTGCCGGTAATACGCGGTGGGCCTAGACAGGGCCACTAACGATGTCTTCACCATGATTATGAAAAGATTTTGATCACCGGAGTAGACTTGATTTTGTAGCGAATGTAATTCTAGAACCATTTCAATTGCATGTTTGGGCCACTCTGACAACAGCAATGAAGCCACCTTTACCAAAACGGCAATAATTTACTAAAACTTCTAATATATCACCGTGTTAGTATGCTTCTTGCAACATCAAGGGCAGGCACATGATGCAGAAGAACACAAACCTAGGATCTTAGTTGTAGATGATGACCCCGACATCACGACATCATTTCAATTAGGACTGCAACAACATGGCTTTCAGGTAGACATTTTTAACAATCCTTTGCTAGCGGTTTCTAACTACAAAGCTGGCTTGTATGATCTACTTCTTTTGGATATAAGGATGCCATTGATGGACGGTTTTTCATTATACAAGGAAATAAGAAAGATCGACAATGAGGTCAAGGTTTGTTTTATTACTGCTTATGAAATAAATGACGAGGATTTTCAAAAATCATTTCCTACAATGGCATTGCGGCATTTTATCAAGAAGCCCA
>DATBGR010000417.1:0-15733 GCA_036557905.1 Nitrososphaeraceae archaeon
AACTCCCAGATACACATTTCAATTTGTCTCCATTTCTGAGCGGCCTCTTTCAAGAGCAAATCCTTATAATCCAAGGGTTTAGTATATCTCACTGATAGACAAAATAGTCTTATGGTGTTAGATCCCCATTTTTGTAATGCGTCCTTTATTGATACGATGTTACCTAGGGATTTTGACATCTTTTCTGTGTTCATTGTAACCATCCCAACATGCATCCATATTTCTACGAATGTTCGCCCAGTATAAGATTCAGATTGTGCAATTTCATTCTCGTGATGAGGGAATATAAGGTCGTTTCCTCCTCCGTGAATTTCTATCGACTCGCCTAGATATTTTAGTGCCATTGCAGTGCACTCAATATGCCAACCAGGACGACCATTGCCCCAAGGACTAGTAAATGTGGGATAATCAGAGTGAAATTTCCAGAGAGCGAAGTCAAGGGGATCTTCTTTCGAACTATCCACTTCGACACGCGCACCCGCTTCCAATTGTTCAATGCTTTTTTTAGAAAGACTACCGTACCTCGCAAAAGACTTGACTCGAAAGTATACACCATTTGTGGATAAGTAGGCATAATCTTTCGCTAACAATCCAGAAATCACTTGGACGATTTCACTAATATGTTCGGTCACACGTGGATATAGATCAGCATCCGAGACGTTTAACGCATGAAAATCCTCAAAGTAGAGTCGGATATATTTTTTCGCCAACTCCGTTGGATCTATCCCTTCTATTCTAGCTCTATTTATGATCTTATCATCTACATCTGTAAAGTTCACGATTAGGTATGTTGATATGCCCTTCGAATTGAGAAACCTATGGAGTACGTCAAATACCACAATTGTTCTAGCATGTCCTATGTGAGATCTATCATATACGGTAACTCCGCATACGTATATCCGAATTGCATTGCGGTCAATTGGTAGTTTATGATATCCTTTTGTTAAAGTATCGTAAATGTCCACAGATAATTTCTCCGTCTAGTTCGTTGTTAGCTCTACTACAGGACCGTTAGACATCGATGTAGATGTCGTCATCTCTTATTTCCACTCTATAGCTGTTTAGTTTCACGTCCTGTAAGAAGTCGAGCAATTCACCTGTTCTAATATTATAGTGCCATGAATGAAGTGGACATTCGACTACTTCCCCGTCAATCTTTCCTGGAGCTAACGAGCCATCCTGATGTCTGCAGAGCGCTTCTATGGCATAATAGTCGTTATTGGTGCGGAATAGCGCGATCCTATTCCCTTTTATATTAATTTCTTTACCAGATCCAATCGAAATCTCCTTAACAGCTGCTACACGAGTCATTGTCATTTTTGGAATAACGTAATTTATGAAACCAACTGGAGTATAAATTGTTATGATACCCAAAATGTCTATTTCTAACCAAGAACACAAAGTTTTTCAATACGATCATATTGATTGCAGGAGACTGGCATACTCAAAATGACTGGGATAATCGCTGATAAGAATCTAGCGACGCTAGGAAAAGCATCATATGATTGGGCACGAGCACATATGAAGATTCTTAATTCGATTATTGGAAAGCATCAAAGAAGCAAACCCTTGCGGGGTTTAAAGCTTGCCTTCTGTCTCCATATTACAAAGGAAACCTCAGTGCTTGTCATGTCAGCACAAAAGCTAGGGGCAGAGGTGGCAATTTGTTCCGCTAATCCTCTATCTACACAGGATGATATCGCGGCTTTCCTTTCTTCTAAGAATATATTGACATATGCATGGAAAGGTGAATCCGACAGTGAATACAGAGAATGTATCAGGAAAGTCCTACAATTTGGACCGGATATAGTTACCGACGACGGCGGTGACATGCACAGCACCATCTCTCAAACATCTTCTTTGAAGATATTGGGAGGGACCGAGGAAACTACCTCTGGTCTGGCCAGGATTCGAATCCTACATTCTAGTAGGAAGCTCCATTACCCAGTAATTGCTGTGAACGATGCAAGTACAAAGTACCTATTCGACAATCGCTATGGAACAGGACAGAGTGCTATAGATGGGCTACTGAGAGCGACTGGACTGTTACTAGCTGGTAAAAAAGTCCTAGTTTGTGGATATGGATGGGTAGGAAAAGGCATCGCATCAAGAGCTAGAGGAATGGGTGCAATCGTTAGTATAACAGAAGTAAATCCATTGAGGGCATTGGAAGCTTCAATGGACGGCTATACTGTATCCAAGCTTTCGATATGTGCAGGCTATGCTGATTTTGTCATTACTTGCACTGGTCAGAGACATGTTATTGGTATCAATGATATTCTAAAGATGAGGAACGGTGTAGTACTTGCGAACGCAGGGCACTTTGACACTGAGATCGACATTCAGTCCTTACATAGTAAGGATAAATCTCCGATCCAAGTAAGACCATTCGTCGAGCAATTCTGTATCCAAGGAAAGCTTGTTTATTTAATTTCTCGTGGTAGAGTTTTGAATCTTGTTGGTTCTGAAGGCAGCCCACCTGAAGTTATGTCCTTGTCGTTTGCGAATCAACTATTATCGATTATATATATAGCAGAAAATTATAGTACTATGCAACCAGGTGTATACTGTGTCCCTAAGGAAATCGACAATTATGTTGCAGAGGCCGCACTTGGAAGTATGAATATTGAGATTGACAAACTAAGCAAGATGCAACAGCGCTATATAGGTCTACGATAGAGGCACCGATTAATTGAAGTAAACATGTTTTGAAAACACCAAAGGAAGGGAAAACCATCAAGGAAGGGACAGATATAAGACGATAATAAAGATAAATTATGAGGTTTGACATATATGGTCGATTAATGCCTGAACCCAACACTACTTCTAAGACAGTTATCGTCACAAGTGCGCTGCCATACGCCAATGGAGAGATCCATCTGGGTCATATTGCCTCTACTTATCTCCCAGCAGATATTTACACGAGATATACCCGCCTCGCAGGTTTGACCGCTTACCACATCTGTGCGTCCGATGACTTTGGCACTCCCATTCTTATAAAATCTGAAAGGGAACAAAAAACACCAAGTGATTATGTTTCATATTGGAATCGTCGTGATCTAAAAGATTTTCAAAGATTGGGCATTATTTTTGATCTCTTTTCGAGGACTAGCTCGCCTGAGAACAAGCTGTTGGTGCAAAGTATCTTTAACAAGCTCCAAAGTAATGGGTATATTTACGAAAAGGAAGTCATACAGCCTTTCTGCCCAGTTGACAAAAAATTCTTACCTGACAGATTTGTGGTTGGAAAATGCCCAAATTGTGGTGCTGAAGGTCAGTATTCGGATCTGTGCGAAAACTGTGGTAAAGTACCTCAAGAAATTCTTGATCCAAAGTGTTGGATATGTGGTTCTGTACCTGTAAACAGAGCTAGCAATCACTACTTCTTCCGACTATCTAAATTCTCTGATCGGTTGAGAGAATGGCTAAATCAAAATTCGAACCTGCAACATGATATAAAGAAATATGTTCTCAATTGGATTGACAATGGACTAGTAGATTGGGATATTACTCGGGATATTGAGTGGGGAATTCCTATACCAACTCCTGATGCGAATGGAAAGGTATTTTATGGATGGTTTGATAATCACATATGCTATATCTCATCATTATTAATACTCGCTAATGAAAATAAAAAAGATGGCAAGGCCCTTTGGAATGAATCTGTTATATTTCATTTCATAGGGAAGGACATAGTCTATCATCACTATCTGTTTCTTCCTGCAATCCGGCTGGGGATAGATCAGGAATACAAGTTGCCAGATTATCTGCCTACCAGAGGTCACCTACTGCTTAAGAATAAGAAGCTTTCAAAGAGTAGAAACTGGTACATTAGTATTGAAGATTTCACACAGCGCTTTGAATCCGACTATCTTAGATTCTATCTAGCATCTATAACTCCATATTCGCAAGACGACGTAAATTTCGATTGGGATACTTTCCGTGAAAAGATCAACAACGAATTAATTGCCAATGTAGGAAATTTTATAAACCGTACTCTAACGTTCATTCAAAATAAATTTGCGAGCTCAGTTCCTCAAATTTCTAAGTTGGATAGTCACGATAACGAAGCTATTGATAGAATTCACACTATTGGAACAGAAGTTGGCGCAAAGATAGGATCGAATCAGCTAAACAGAGCACTCATAGATATCCTAGCTTTTAGTTCATATTTGAACTCATACTTCCAGCAAAAGAAACCCTGGAGTAGCTCCTCAGGAGGCACAACATTGTATATCTCTGTCAATGCTGTTAGAACTCTAGCAATCATTCTGGCCCCATACATCCCTACTTCTTCAGAAAAAATATGGCACCAACTCAACATAGGAGATAGTGTTCATAAACAGGAATGGTCTGATTGTGGAGAATTCCAAATTGCTCCTGGCCACATAATTGGAAACGTTGTGCCACTCTTTAAAAAAATTGATAGAGAAACTATAGAAAAACTACAAATTGAAAGAACAGGTATTAATAGTTAGGTATGAAACGTGGACTAGTAATAGGCAGATTTCAACCTTTTCATTTAGGCCATCTCCATCTAGCAAGGGCTGTTCTGGAGGACTGTCATGAGCTTATAATAGCAATCGGAAGTGCTCAATTCAATTACCTGTATACCGATCCTTTCACTGCGGGTGAGAGAGTTTTGATGATTCATTCTGCATTATTGGAATCAGGTGTAGCAGCGGAGCGATTTTATATAATTCCAATTGTAAACGACGAAAACAATTCTACATGGTATGCTCATCTAAGATCATTGGTTCCCGAGTTCCATATCTTGTATACTGGTAACGAATTTGTAAAATGCTTAGTGAGAACAGATATTCATATTCAAACCCCGAATTTTGAGAAAAAGCGGAGATATAATGGTACAAGGATTAGAAACCTAATCTCCCACGAGCTGGCGTGGTGTCATTTAGTTCCGTCCAGTGTTGCAATACTGATGGAAAAAATGGATGGTGTAAACAGAATTCGAACTCTAAGTAGAGTGAAAAATCAATATAATCCGAAGGTATATCCAAATGTTAGGTAAAGCAATGAATGCACTTCCTCATTTGTAATTAGCAATAACTGAAAATTGAGCTTGAATCAAAAAATAAGGTCACAGTTTAACAACTGTGTTAATTGTTGGACTTGTCTTTATTTGAATAACGAAATTTGAATGAAACATCATATCAAATTGAGCTGATTAGTTAATTGTTATGAACAGCAGCAGTGTTCGAAAGTGACAAATTAGTGTTTTATCAATCACGTCTTCTCATTATATTATCAGATATATAATTAATAATATCTGCAAGTGGAGTCCCAGGACCGAAATTTCCCATTACACCTTCCTTCTCTAAGAGTTTCTTATCTTGTTCGGGGATTATACCACCACCAACGAGCAAAATATCACTGATTCCCTTTTCTTTAAGAAGACGTGCTACCCTGGAGAACAGTACCAAATGAGCTCCATTTAGTAGACTCATTGCAACAGCGTCAACATCTTCTTCAATTGCAATTTTTGCAACCTGGCTTGGAGTACAGAATAAGCCTGAATAAATAACTTCCATTCCAGCATCTCTTAGTCCCCTACAAATAACAAGTGCCCCTCTATCGTGGCCGTCAAGCCCAAGTTTTGATACTAGAACTCTAATTGGCTTTTGCCTCTGTTGTTCGGATAGCATCGGATAAATTAGTTGCATTAGGTATATTAGGTTTAAACCCCGGGATTTCGCGCTTTGAGTTCATACTCTTAACCAAATGAGGAGCAAAAAGGTATTTAGAATCTTCTTACATGCATTAACCATATTGTATCTCGCAGAAGGCATAGTTAATTCAGATCCGAGATCACTAGCCCGGGCGATTTCTATGATCGACAACAATGAACCAGATGCTCATGATTTAATCAAGGCAATTTTCAATATGACCGGAGGTGCTAGAACTGTTGGATTTACTGGTCCTGCTGGAGCAGGGAAGAGCTCCTTAATTGGTAAACTAATCGCTCACTTTCAAGAATTAGGTCATAAGACGGCGATTCTCGCAGTTGATCCTTCAAGCCCGTTGACTGGTGGAGCTATCTTAGGGGACAGAGTGAGAATGCAAGGGATCTCTGATGATGAGAATGTCTTCATGAGGAGCTTAGCCTCAAGAGGTGCCTCTGGAGGTATTTCAAGATCTCTTAGAAATGTCATTAGGGTCTTGGATGCGGCAGGATATAGGCTAATACTAGTGGAAAGCGTTGGTGCAGGACAGGTAGAAGTAGATATCGCCAGCGTAGTCAATCTGACGGTAGTGGTACTTAGTCCTCAAACAGGGGATAAGATCCAAGCAATTAAGGCAGGACTTAACGAGATTGGAGATTTGTATGTCGTTAACAAAGCTGATCTAGACGGCTCCGCTACGCTATTCAATTCTATACTGGATCTTGTTGGCGACGTTGAAAGGAAGCCAGTAGTTACAAGTACCTCAGTCAGGTCAGGAAAGGGAATCAAAGAATTGGCCCATACCATAGCAAGCTTGTTGAACTCAAAAAACATTAATTACAAAGCAAAGGAAAAAGTAATGCTGGAGTCTGAACTTAAGGATATGGTCATTGATATACTCACTCAAAAGTTTAGTACAATGTTAGTGGGCAAAAGAGAAATGTATAATCATCTAATCGACGATCTTATTCACAAGAAAATTGATCCTTTTCGAGCTGCCGAGTCTCTGGCAGAGAGCCTTGTGGGGGTATTGAGAAGTTAGATGAGCAAAGGAACATTCAAGACGGATTCAGGGATACCCGTTAAAGAGGTTTATAATAAAGAAGATCTTCCTTCAAACATTACAAAAGATTGCCTTCCTGGTATATTATACTACTCCAGGGGTATTTACCCTAAGATGTATCGAGAAAGGCTTTGGACTATGCGACAGTATAGCGGGTTTGGGAGCGCAGAAGAGACAAATGAGAGATTCAGATTTTTGCTGGATCATGGCCAGACCGGACTGTCACTGGCGTTCGACCTCCCAACTCAGACTGGGCGCGATTCTGATGATTTTGCTGCTGAAGGCGAGGTTGGTCGAACTGGTGTTGCTATTAGCTCGATCGATGATATGATGACCTGCTTTGATGCTATTCCTCTAGACAAGGTAAGTACCTCAATGACGATAAATTCTACAGCCGCAACTCTTCTTTCATTATATCTAGTTGTAGGAGAATCGCAAGGTGTTGCCCCTAGCCAACTAAGAGGAACAACACAGAATGATATACTCAAGGAATACATAGCTAGAAATACCTATATTTATCCACCCAAGCCATCGATTAGATTAATTGGCGATATGATTCAATATTGCTCACAACATGTCCCACTTTGGTATCCAATTAGCATTTCTGGATATCACATGAGAGAAGCTGGTGCTAATGCTGTTCAAGAATTGGCCTTTACATTTGCTAACGCTATCGAATACATTGATACGTGTGTAGAAAGGGGACTGAAGGTCGATCAATTTGCTCCTCGGCTCTCATTCTTTTTCTGCTGTACAATGGAATTCTTCGAAGAAATCGCGAAATTTAGGGCTGCTAGACGGATCTATTCTATGATCATGAAAGAACGATACCATGCTGATGACGAAAAGTCTCTACATTTAAGATTCCATGTGCAAACTAGTGGGGAGTCTTTGACGGCTCAGCAAGTGGACAATAATATAATTAGAGTTACCAGTCAAGCAATGGCAGCAGTTCTTGGAGGATGTCAGTCGCTTCACACTAATTCTAAAGATGAAGCCCTAGCTCTTCCTACCGAGGAGGCTGTAAAGATAGCTCTAAGAACACAACAGATTGTTGCGACCGAAACAGGGGTTACCAAGACTGTCGATCCAATAGGAGGCTCATACTATGTAGAAAATCTAACTGCAGAGATAGAGGAACGTGTGTGGGATTATCTTAAAAAGATAGAAAGAATGGGTGGAGCATTAGCCGCAGTTGAGAAAGGGTACTTTCAAGATGAGATAAGATCTAATGCATACCTTCTGAAAGGAGAAATCGATCGCAATGAGCGTGTGATTGTAGGTGTAAACAAGTACCAAGACTCTTCTAACATTGAACCTAAATTAAACGTCGTTGATCCAGAAATCGAAGAGCGGCAAGTTAAGAGACTAAAAGAATTCAAAAACTCCAGAGACAGATTGAAGGTGGAAGAAGTCTTGAATAAATTAGTAGTTGTAGCAGAGGGTCAAGACAATGTGATGCCCCATATAGTTGGCGCTATCAAGAGTCGGGTAACATTGGGAGAGATCAACAATTCTTTTAAACAAGTGTTCGGTTCGTATCAGCCTCGAATTTCATTTTAATCCTTCCGAATCCTAGCTCTGACTCCTCTACTAGTAATCCATCAAGTAGATTAAGGAAAACAAAGTGCAGAAGAAATCCCAAATGTCACGGGATTAGATTTTTAGATCCTATTTCGACTTCGTCGCTCAGCTTTGGCAAATTTCTTACTACCGTAGCGTTTAGAATCGTGAGCGTGACTCCTTCGAGATGGTTGCTTCATCTCCTTCGAATAAATACATCTTCCTTATATATTCTTCACCGATGGAACTAGATCCAATAATGGAGATGCTCTGAATTAGTTGTCTGGCCAATGGTAGGTTAATAAATTGGAGCAGAAACCAACTACCTTAGTATGAGAATTGATCATGTTGCAATAGCTGTAAACAACGTAGATCAGGCCCTGAAAAATTACGAAAAGTTGATCAAAATAAACAAGGTTCATATCGAAAATGTGACAAATGAAAGAGTTAAGGTTGCAATCTTGAATCTTGAAGACACTAGGATTGAGTTGATGGAACCTACTGCTCAGGACAGTCCAATTAATAAATTTCTTCTGCAAAACGGAGAAGGACTACATCACATCGCCATTACTGCAGAGAATATAGAGGAAGATGTTTCAAAAGCTTGTGAGAACGGGGTCAAGATGCTAGGAAACATTCGAAAGGGTTCTTATGATAGAAAAATCACATTTTTTCACCCAAAATCAATGAACGGTGTTTTGATAGAAATGTGTGAGGCTGTGAACCATTAGTTTCACGATTATTCGTAAATTGCGGATTATTTTAGATATTTAAGGCAACCACTTCCGTTCTAAGCTATCATAACTTATATACTATCTAGAATAGAATAATTTATGTGGAATATAGTGCGCATAGCCATCAAGGGGAGGCGGATAGAACTTGCGCACTCTGCGGCATACTATTGAAATTTAATTGCAGAGTGAGTTTATGCGTAGATTGTATCAAGAATGCTGATTGCTGCATCGGGCTAGAAGATATTAAAGAGTAAGCTATTCTACCATTTTCAATGTGTCTGTTAATGTAATTATCCCGATCACATTACCAGTTTCACTTACCAAAACACACTTTGAAAATCTAACGAGAGGAATTAAAGCCTTTGCTGGAGTTGACATATCTACTATTGGTGGTGGTGGTTCCATTACAGAAGCAATTGACATATCGCTGAGATTCTTATTGTTACTTTCTGCAATTGTTTTAGCTAAATTATCCTCACTCAATATTCCGACGACTATCCCATCTTCAAACACAGGGAGTTGGCTTATAGAATAATTCCTAATCTTACTTATTGCGTCATGTACAGATTCACTTTTCTGAACGGATACCAACGTCCGACTACAGATATCAGCTGCTTTCATAGATGACTTTCCTTCAAGCGAGCTAAGAAATTCGAAAATCTTCTTTGCGGTTTCATAACTTGGTTTACACCTCCCAGTCTCTATCTGATTAATCATTGATGCACTAATCCCTACCTGAATCGCCAGCTTCCGTTGAGTTAATCCCAGCTTTATTCTGAGCTGTTTAATATAGTCCAGTCTAGGAAGCATTAGCAGATGTTCGACTATGACATATATTACTCTATAAAATTGTCAAATAACGCTTATGAGATATTATTATTCTTGATAGCCTTATATTACTTACGTGCAGAATTTTTCTATCAGATTACTTCATGAGCAAAGAGACCACGCAGTCAAAATGGGACTCTGTGAAAAGGTATAAGCTAAAAAAGATGCTAAACGAACTTTCAATGATCAGTGGACATGGTACAGAGCTTGTAACCGTCTACATTCCGCCACGTCGTCCTATTTTTGATGTTATTTCTCAACTTCGAGATGAGGCGGGTACCGCATCAAATATAAAATCTGATCTCACTAGGACTCACGTTCAAGATGCACTTAGCAGAACAATCGAGTATCTAAAACTTTATAAAACTACTCCAGAGAATGGTCTAGTTATCTTTTGTGGCGCACTTTCTACCGGTAAAGGTCTGGGTACTGAGAAGATAGAAATTTTCCCAGTCATACCTCCTAAACCTGTACAGATCCAACTGTATAGGTGTGACGATCACTTTTGGATTGATCATATTAAAGATATGTTAAAAGATGATCGGGTTGTTGCTATTTTGGCTCTTGATACCCAAGAAGCTGGATTAGGAGTGTTAACAGGCGACCGGTGGGAGACAATCGATGAACTCACTTCAGGGGTGGCTGGCAAGCACAGACAAGGTGGCCAATCTGCGAGAAGGTTCGAGCGACTAAGAGAGAATGAGCTTAATGAGTATTATCATCGTGTTGCAAATAGGGCTCAGACTATCTTCGTAGAGCAATATAAAGTAAAAGGAATTATCGTAGGAGGACCAGGACCTACTAAGGAAAATTTTTTGAGAGAAGAGTATTTGGATTATAGACTGCAAAATAGTGTAATTTCAACTTTGGATACATCGTACTCAGGTGAAGAGGGCGTGCGGGAAATCGTCGACAAAATAAATGATCAAGGAATAATGTCAGAATATAGGCTTATGGAAGAAAAAAAGCTAGTCAAGAGATTTATGAGTGAAGTTCATTCGGAAACGGGATTAGGCATTTATGGGCTAACGGATATTATAAAAGCTTTACAAAGTGGTGCTGTAGACTTAGTAATTGTTACTGATGATGTATCAATAGTTAGAATAACTTCCACCTGTAAAAAATGCGGTTATTCTAGTGAAAAATTTATAGATAAATCTAAGATCTTTGCAGAAAAGCAGGAATTAATATCAAACCCTTGTACATCATGTCAGGGATTAGATTATGAAACGACTGAGCAAGACATAGTTGATTATTTGGAGGAACTTACAACCATGACCGGTAGTAGGATCGAAGTCATATCTGGTAAATCTGAAGAGGGTATGCAAATGGCTAGCCTTGGTAAAGTAGGTGCTATTCTTCGATTCAGGGCAAAGAATGCCACAAGTTGATTTAAACCTTATGAGATTTGTATCTAAATATGACATGAAGCATTTAGAACGAGTTCCTGGTCCAAGAAAGGTGATGATAATCGAAGACGAATTAGATCTCAGTTCTCTATAAGGATTATCTCATGAAGAATGCTTGTGATGTCATGGCTACTTCAACTACTGCTGATGAAATTCTCGTTGAATATGAGTCATATCAACCAGACTTTCTAATACTAGACTATAAATTACCTGGCGGTACGAACGGATTGCAAGCTGCAAGAGAAGTTTTACTCTTAAATCCAAGTGCAAAAATCATAATCATGACAGCATATAGTGACGTGAAACAAGAAATCTAGGGAAATTTGCATTTCAAGGGCAAATATATTAAAGTTATAATGAAGCTGATCCAGATGTCCCAACTGAAAGGTTTTGTAGTTTGATTGTAAGGTAATCCAACTTAATAGTATTGGATGGTTATTGCTGGATGCTAATGTTTAGGTTAAAATCAACCATCGATGGCATCTGCCAGTAGTCATTCATCGGAGGGCTAGGGTTGTATTTATTGGAGTATCTTTTAATTTAATCATTACAATACCTAATAGATGTTCGTTGTAAAGAAAATGGGGAAGAATGGAATTTGGTCAGCGATATCTTTTATTGATGAAAATGGTTCATTTAGAGGAGAAGCTCGGTTCGACACGGAACGCGAAGCGAGGTCCTATCTAACAAAGTACACAAAAAAAATAAAAAAACATCTGGACTTAAGAGTGTTTGAAGAATAGAACTAATTGTTCTAGCAATTATTTTTGAACTAAAGGTCACATGATTCGATAACCTTTTACATGATTTTTGCCTAAATTGAATACGATGAGTCTTTGTTACATCTGTAATCTTAGAAAATACACGCTAATCTGTCCTAGTTGTAAGAGACCTGTGTGCAAGCATTGTCTTAAAACTTTTCCTTTTTCAGAGAGCATTTGTCTTGAATGTTCAACACAAGTAAAGACTGGTCTTGGAGGGATACGTAAGGATGAGGAGATATTTTAAGAAATGAATTTGAATTTCTTACTCCCATTTGTTAGTCTTCAACTTGTATTCTTCTCGTATTAGAAGGTCGTTGTTTAATCAAAACTTCAAAACATAAAATATAGAAAATTAGGCAATATCTAGATAGAAGAATTCGATTCGGTTTGCACCGAAGCCGCGAACTCTTTTAATCTTGCCTTCTTTAGTCAGCCGTGTGATTGCATAGTGGACCACATATTTATTTCCAAATTCTTTCTCTAATAATTTCGCAGTCAATTGTCCACTATGCTTATGAATCATAGAGTAGACGAGTTGAACTGTGCTATATTTGGAACTTCTGTTTATCTGAACTGAATCCACCATAGACTTTGCCTAAGCACTCCTTAAAAGGAATTTACGTCGCTTTTTTTAACAAGTCGCAGATTATGAATGAACTTACACGAGTTCAAATTTGGAATAGTTTTGGTCTTTGGAATGAATCGCTTTCTTAACCACTACTGAAGATATCCTGAAGAGAGTGGCTCTGCTATAGATTTTCTTATAGATTCAGCTATCCTGCCAAGTTCGGCTAGGGAAGCAACCTTCCTAGATGGCCAATTTCCATTAGGACTATCGTAGCTATAGCGAGGAATGATGTGTACATGAACATGAGGTACAATTTGATTTGCTGCACGACCATTGTTTTGACCCAAGTTAAATCCGTCTGCCTTTATTGAAAGGAGAATTGCCTTAGCCAAATTTGTAGCCAGACAGTACATTCTGCCCACTAGATCTAAGGGCATGGAAAGTAGATCATTGTAGTGGACCTTAGGTACCAACAGCGTATGCCCATAATTGACTGGGTATTTGTCCATTAATGCTATAAATTCATTGTCTGAATAAACACGTACACTGGGTGCATCGCCTTGAATAATTGAACAAAAAATGCATGACGTTACTTGACGCATTACTCTGTTTAGAGATAGATATTCGTATACTATATATTTATTTCAGCATTCAAAGATCAATATTCCTAATTTAAATTGAATAAATCCATACAACGAGATTGCTTTATAGGAATGAAATGGACTATTTGGCCGAAATCTTATGCTAGAAGGAACACATGTATAGCCCAGATTGATTGAATTGCATAATTTGAAATATCGACCCCACAGCATATCTTAAATATAATATATTCACGCTACTAAATGCTATGACTGAAACAGTAGAACTTGATAGTTTTGATATATCCTTTTCATTCCGATGCCCTAAATGCGACTATCAAAATGAAGAAATTTCAGCAAATGACTTGACCAGTGGTAATGCAGAATGTGGGATGTGCGAAACTATATTCAAGCTAGAAGGTCTTGATGCGATCAAGATCACTGCATTACTAGAATGAGCTTGGGGAAGAATAGGTTAATTCTATAAAAAGAATCTTAAAATAATTAGAAGGTAAATGATATCAAGATTGGATTTACCTAGTCGAATTGTTCTACAAGGTCCATCTAGAGCACCCCAAAGAGCAATGTACAAAGCAATGGGGTTACTGGAAGAAGACTTGGATCGGCCGATAATTGGAGTATGCTCCTCATGCAATGAAGCAACTCCTTGTAACATACACTTGGGACGTTTGGCAGATGCCGCGAAAGAAGGAGTGAAGGAGGGTGGTTGTACCCCCAGGGAATTTACCACGATTGCAGTATCTGATGGAATTGCCATGGGACATGAAGGTATGAGGGCATCACTAGTCAGCAGGGAAATTATTGCCGATTCCATAGAAGTAATGATGCGAGCACATCAATATGACGGATTGGTAGGCATTTCAGGATGTGACAAAAGTTTACCGGGTACGATGATGGCTATGGCAAGATTAAATTTGCCAGCAATCTTCGTATACGGTGGTACGATCTTACCAGGGTATTGGAACGGCAAACAAGTCACTATTCAGGATGTATACGAAGCCGTCGGTATGTATGATTCTGGAAAAATGACCTCTCAGGAACTTCTTAGCTTGGAAAATGTTGCATGCCCATCCGCAGGTTCATGTGCTGGTATGTACACCGCAAATACCATGGCATCTATAGCAGAGGCTATTGGGATCTCCTTTCCAGGCAGTGCGTCGCCTCCAGCTGTAAGTGATTTGAGAACAAGATTCTGTTATGATGCTGGTATACATATTCACAGCCTAATCGAAAATAATATCCGACCTAAGGATATAATGACCTTTGAGGCATTTGAGAATGCAATCGCAATGGTAAATGCCATCGGCGGTTCAACGAATGCAGTATTGCACCTTTTGGCGTTGTCTAGAGAGGTTGGCGTCAAGCTTAAACTCGGGGATTTCGAGCGGATACGACGCAAAGTTCCCCATATAGCCGATTTAAGACCTGGTGGTATGTATGTCATGAGGGATTTGGATGATATCGGAGGAATCCCGATTGTAATGAATAATCTCTTAAAGGCTGGATTGATAAACGGCGATGCAATTACAGTTACTGGCAAGAGTTTACGAGAAAATATTGGCTCTATCCAAATGATTAGCACACAGGCTGAGAGAATAGTGAAGCCGATTGAAAGTCCAATCCACAAAGAAGGAACGTTGAAAATTCTGAAGGGCTCCTTGGCCCCAGAAGGAGCAGTAATAAAAATAGCTGGTATCACTGGAGCAAAATTTGTTGGTAAAGCTAAGGTGTTTGATTCTGAAGAGGCAGCATTTACGGCATTATCAAACCGGAAAATTGTAGAAAACGATGTCCTGGTTATTAGATATGAGGGGCCAAAGGGTGGTCCAGGTATGCGAGAAATGCTAGCAGTGACAGCCGCAGTAGTGGGACAAGGCCTGGGGGAGAAAGTCGCCATGATTACTGATGGAAGATTTTCAGGTGCAACTAGAGGTTTTATGGTGGGACACGTTAGCCCAGAGGCTTTTGTTGGTGGTCCGATTTCAATTATTAGGACAGGAGATCAAATTGAGATAGATATTCTGAATGGAAAAATAGATATGAAATTGACCAATATAGAAATAAAGAAGAGAATGAAGTCTTGGAAGCCCATACGACCCAGATATCGAACTGGAGCCCTAGCAAAATATGCAAGTTTAGTTCAGTCGGCTTCCCACGGGGCTATTACCATTCCCTTAGCAAATGGTTGATACTATTAGATTACTAAGTTGGCTAGACGAATATATTTATAAACTCTTGTCAATCGGGAAGGTTTATGATAAAAATTGGTTTGATTGGTAAAACTAATACTGGCAAAACGACTTTCTTTAATGCCGCAACAATGGGTTCTGCCGAAATTTCCAACTACCCATTCGCAACTAAACAACCTAATGTTGGTAACGCCAGTACCATAACATTGTGCGTTCACAAGGAGCTAGGGATTCTAGACGCACCGAGAAATTCAAAGTGTATAGACGGCTGGAGGTTTATCCCAATAGAACTCGTGGATTTGCCCGGACTTATTAAGGGTGCATGGGAGGGTAAG
>DATBGR010000418.1:0-2488 GCA_036557905.1 Nitrososphaeraceae archaeon
TCTCCTAGCATTATTCATTTTAAATGTAATAATAATTTATATACAATCGTTTTCATTGATGAGACTATAATATTGAATTGTTTGAAGAAAAAGTCTGGACAAAAATTCTTGTAGCAATAGATGGCTCAGAACAATCAATGAAAGCAGCCGATTATGCAATATTACTAGCGGATAAGTATAATTCCAAATTAATAGCTATGTAAGTAATAGATTTATCACAGCATAGACTTAGAGGGGGGCCTCCAGTCCAGAAAAAGACCTTGTAAAATTATGACCTCTGACGCAGAAGGGAAACAATAACGTAGAATATAAAGTATAACAGACTAAACAATATCTTTGGTTCAGTGCAGAATATATAGCAAAAATAATATCCGTATTCATGCCGACGACAATTCTAATTTCATCGTCTACTTTCATTGTCTTAATTCTGCTGATTATAGGAGCTAAAAAATATATAATTTACATGCTGCACTGCAAGATTGTGTATTCCAAGCCTTTATTGATTATTATCCAGATTCATATGATAGAAGAGAAATAACATGAAAATTATAGGGAATGACAATGTTGACTATGATGGTAGGAAATATCACAGCCAATGGAAATGGTTTTTTATCTTTATTGCCATAGGTATTGTAATTTCTCTTACTGTTCCATTTCCAATCTCGTTTGCAGTCTATATACTTATGTTCTTTTTAATTAATGCATTACGTATGGACTATCATCTGCGAAAATATGGAGTGCGTGGTGGAATAGGAGAACTATCCAAGTCATTATTTACGACTACTCATGACAGTAATGACTACTCAGGTCCAGAAGAATATGGTTACAGTCCACTCAAGTTCTATTGTATGAAGTGTGGTAAAGAACATAAAGAAAGAGCATGCCCTAGGTGTGGCTCGACCGCAGTGACGATAACATAAATATCATCACATCAGAATCGAGCTGTCTTGAACACCAATACAATAGATTTTGTTTGTTGTTTTTTTTATTGAATATCCCTTCAAGTATTCATTATTGTACCCTAGTAGCCTAAATTCTAGTTCTAGTAATTCAGTCAGATTTATAAATTAAAAAATGAAAGTTAAGCCAATTTAGTATGTTAATAGAACTGTATTGATTGTCATAAGCATACGATACGAACGCAGCAAACCGCTACCATTAACAGGACAATGTTTCCATTGCAACCAAGGGCAGCGGCTGGTCTCGAGCAAAAGCGGTACAGGCCTCATAGACCCCCAACTGGCTTCGCAATTATGCATACAAATGACTATGCAGAGCGTTACACTGTAGTCCTAGTCCCTATATCGTAGCGTATGGTATCATAATGTTAGGAGAAGAGTAGGCAAGCGAGATGTCTAAGGTCACCATATTACTGGAAACAACTACAACGGACGAGCTCAAAGCTTTAGGCAGAAAAGGGCAGACCTATGACCAGCTCACACTCCAGCATGTAGAAGAATACCATCGTTGTCAGCAGCAACAACTACAGCAGGCAACAGCAACAGCGGTAGTGAGTAAGATGCAAGCACCGATAATCACTATTGAGGACGGGGAGCAAGCCAAGAAATTCAATCTTGAACAGGAGGAATACAAAGAGCATGACCCTTGAATATGTATGCATGAAGTGTCATCATGAGAAGCCATTGCTTGTCAAATTGGTGTATACAATAGATGGCAGGGAAGAATTGTGGTGTTTAGGTTGTGTCTATAGAGCAGGCAGATGGGAGGACCGTGAGAGGTTCGAGTTACTAGAACAGAAGATATTAGAAAGAGGAAGGGGAGGAGCAAGTACGTATGACACATAGAAAAACCACTATCTAAATTTCATGGTTCTTCATGCTAATACTTTTTCTTACTATAGTATTAGCAATTAATAGATTCTAATTTATCCGTCTTGTGGATCATTGCGTATAGTATTGGATTAACCTCAGTAGATCCAAATATCAAAAACTTGAATGTTGATAATGTTGATTGATGCATAATACCTATGACAATATTTTTTGAACTATATAATTCAGATTTGCGCACAGCAAATTTAGATTAACAGATTTTACTGAACCGATGAATTATTAAAGGGCAATCTAATACCGCACTTTACCTGAAATACAATAATGCTACAAACAGTATCAGATCTTAATGATTTAGACTATTATGGTAAAAAAAGTATTAACAAGAGTTGACTTCAATGTGACAATAAACAATGACATAATTGGCGAAGACTACAGAATTCGGATGACTGTACCAACTATAGAATACCTTACAAAAAGAGGAGCAAAAGTGATATTAATGTCTCATCTAGGTAGGCCCAAGTCACCAGCGGCTACAAATTCTCCTTTTACAGATCCCAAATTCTCATTGGCTCCAGTAGCAAAGAGATTATCTGAAATACTGTTAGTAAATAAAGTAACGTTTGCTCCGGATTGTATAGGCCAGATTGCTCAGAAAAAAATAGATGATATGAATATGGGTGATGTACTATTACTAGAAA
>DATBGR010000419.1:0-2964 GCA_036557905.1 Nitrososphaeraceae archaeon
TGGTAGAACTAAAGGACCAAAGTGGCATATCAACGTCATTGAGCATTCTCTCAAGAATGATTAATGTGAAATTATACGAGGAGACTAGGACTGGAATGGCAGTAGATGACAGACAGTTTTGGAAGATAGTTAAATCACAGTTACAATTTTGTAGGGAGAAAGAGGACGAATTAGGAGGAGGATTAGATATATCTCAGTTGCATTATTCTACTGAGATGTCTGTGTTACCATTTCTCTTTTTTGTACCTAGCGGTGCAGAATACTGTTTTAAAAAATATGATTCAAATGGTTTAGAAATGCCTTTAAATGGAAGACCTTCAGCAATGGTGTGGGAAAAGAAAAATGGACTTAACATACTACGAGACATGGATAATAATGAAGACGATTCAAAATCTTGTTAAGGAAAATCATATTTTATCATCTTGCATTAAATTTACCAAATGTAGTGTATAGACTGTAGATATTTGACATATTTGAAAGGTGAGAGGTGGAGACCAACATCTTTGCTGAGTCTCACCAGTACATAGTAGATCATCCGACCCCTTCAGATATCCCTATAATACATTGTTGGCTAACTTCTTTCACTTCAGTTTTGTCTGGAATATCCATTAGGTCTTGTGTATTGTCTTCCCGACTCATCGGATCACTGATATTTTCTGTTACTGCCATTGCCTCAAAGATTTTGGACAAGTATATAGCAGATTCTCATGGCGTGTGACAATATCACACTGTCACACGTTGAATATTATTTACCTCCAGACATAAGTATTATTTCTTTGTAGTGCCTAGAGAATCGATTTCATCAAGGCCAAGTCTGTACGTTTCTCTTGAAGAGTGATCTCGTTATTAATGGTAGCTAATTCAACATCATTAATATTATCACCATTCAAGTATACCTTCTCTGGTTCAACTTAGATATATTCATCTTGTTGCTGCTGCTTATCATTATGCTGTTTTGAATTATTTTTGTTTGTATTTGCGTCTGGGGGTGAATTTACTTTTAACGTGTGACACTAAACTTGTCACACGCATCTGATTTATCTTCATCAATATTGATTAGATATTGGTTACTTTACTCTTGTAGTTCTTAGGCTCATTTGCTTGTACATTGGTAGTTTTAGAATCATAACTAGGAAAGAATCATCTACTAGTCAATCAAATTTCAGTTTAAACCATTTTATAAAACATTATATTTTATTGACAATTGCACAAAAAAACTGAATTAACTTGATTGTTCATAAAGTATATAAAATGAGGCAAGCATAGATACATTGACTAGTCTTTTCTATTTTCGTCCTCTATGTGTTCGTTAAGTTGGTTCACAAGCTTCCATACAATATCACATAATTCTTTACCATTTCTTTCTAATCTCCAAACATCCATTCTTAATTGTTCAACTTGTTCCTCCAACGTAATCTCTCTTCCTGTTTTCATATCTATTCGCACCATTGTAATATGCAGACTGTATAAGATCGATTAATACATTATCGCCAAGTGGGCTTTTGTCTTAGAGAAGGACTGGCCAAGACCACCAATCTTGGGATAATAGCAATCGATCTGTTCGCAGTCCTACCCCGGTGGCCTTCCTATCAGAACAGGTGACGAACTCGATGGTATCGGTGTACGTGGTGCGCCTAGTGGAACAATCGATCAGCAGTTTGCCAATACAGGACTTGCAGCGATTGTCTCAAGCATATCCAACACAAATACGAACAATAGAACAAATATCGATAACAACTAATCGGGCGCTCTGGTTGAAACCATTAAGTACTCATATTGGTTTGGGCCCGCCATGCTGAATAACTCCATCTAGAGCAGCCGTAGGGAATTGCAAGTTTAGATATACAGGAAAACTAATAGTTTCGGATAGAGATTATGAGGAATTTTTGTTATATCTTATGGATATTACGCCTATACCAAAGTCCATAAAATACGAGTGCATAATTCAAAATTATGGAAAGGTTGAGCGAAAAAGAAAGAGTAACATAATCTACCATATGACCAAGATGCATTAGTAATATGTTTACTAGTGGATATATAGCATTAGGTGTCCTTGCACTTGTATTCTTTCTAATTATTGGAAGAAGTAAATTAAATAGTATTCCAATTTGGACTTCGATGCTGATTGGGGCGGGTCTTTTAGTCGGACTTCAAGTCATTAGCATTGAAGAGGCGTTTAAAGCAATCCATCTCGATGTAATTATATTTCTTTTTGGAATGTTTAGCATAGTTTCTGCACTTGATAGGTCTGGAGTGCTCAGATATGTAGCAACAAAGATGTTATCTAAAGCAAATAATGATGTTAATTCAATACTACTAGTATTCATTATAGGGTTGGGTATTCTGTCTGCATTTTTAGTTAATGATACAATTGCTTTACTAGGAATACCGCTTGTAATACAGATATCAAGACAAATAGGGATTAGGCCAACAGTTCTCTTTATTGCACTTGCATTTGGAATTAGTATAGGAAGTGCCATGACTCCAATTGGAAATCCTCAAAATTTATTAATTGTCATTAGAAGCGGTATCTCCCTGCCATTCTTAACATTTATGAAGTGGTTACTTATTCCTACTATACTAAATCTATTTCTGACATACTTTATTTTGAAGATATACTTTAAAAAAGAACTGTTAAAAGTTTCCAACCATGTCAATTTCAGTGGTAAGATTGTCGATACTAAAGACAATGAACTAGTATTATCATCCAATACTGTCATTAATCCATACCTTGCTAAAATTTCAGTTATTATTCTCTTATTTACTATAGCAGGATTTATAATTTCAGAAATTCTTCAGTTTATCTTTCATATTACTTATTTTAACATAAGTGTAATTGCTGCTCTTGGAGCCATAGCACTTTATGCCTTAATGAACGTAGAGAAATACTATATGACGTAGATTATTCTGTTTTAGTATTTTTTGCAGCTATGTTTGTATTCACGGCTGCTCTATGGACATCTG
>DATBGR010000420.1:0-6139 GCA_036557905.1 Nitrososphaeraceae archaeon
AACCGAATCCTTCAAAGTAACCATGATTATCTGGTTATCTCGTGATCTCTGCAATAATACTTTAGATAGTCTTTCTGTGTTTTCAGCGTCGAGATGGGCATCAACCTCGTCCATTATATAAAATGGGGATGGTTTCAAAGATTGGAGCGCCAACAAAAATATAGTTGCAGCCATCGTCTTTTCTCCCCCAGATAAAGATGTGGATTCTCGTGCTATTTTTCCGGGAAATTGAACCATCAATAAGATGCCACTTGATATGTCGTCTGCATCTTCTAATTCAAGTCTAGCCGAGCCTCCAGTGATGTCAGAGAATGTTTTTCTTATGTTGTTGTCCACCTTTGTAAATGCATCCATGAAAACTTCTCTCTTTTCCTTGACGGTCTCTTCTATGAAACGGATGATCGAGTTTCGTTCAGTCTCTAACTCATTTCTTCTAGTTGACATGTCTCTGTAGCCATATACTACCTCTCCATAACTTTCAACAGCTTTCAAATTTATCGAGCTTCGAATTAGCTCGTACTCCTTAGTTAGTTCTTTGATTGTAGTATCGACATCGAATGTTTCTAACAGATTCGTATAACCCAGACTGCCAAGTTCATTTATGCGTTCCAATTCTTCATTTTTAAGATTTGAAATGTCTTTTTGATTAATTGCATGATCTCTTTCTAGTGCATTAATTTCTTTAGAGAGTTTTTTTTCATCCTCAGTCAAAGTCTTTATTTTACTTTCATAGTTTTGGAGAATGGTATACGAAGTTCCTGATGCATCAATTGATTGTTGTTCTTGATCTCTGCAGGTTTGAATTTCGATTTCGATCGAGTGTACGATATTGCGAAGTTCACTTGCATCCACATTTTTATTAGATATTTCATCTCCAAATTGGCGTATTTCTTCATCAATCGAATCAATCCGTTCAATATGTTTATCAACTTCAGTTTTTAATGGTGTAGACCTGGTAATTTGCTGACGCAAGTCAATATCTGTTGCTTCGATTAGTTTTATCAGTTGATTTTTTTGGTAATTTACTTCGGTCAATTCTGCGTTGTAGTTGTAGTTTTCATTCTGTTTTAATTCCTCAGTTATTCTGTCTATTGTTACTTTAATTATGGATAATCTAGTTTGGTATTTCTCAAGTTCTGCATATAGCTGATCTTTTTCAGATAGCATTGTTTTATAGTTTGAATCGAGTTGTCCGAGAGATCCCTGAGAATCAGAAGATGACTTTTGTAGAATTGCCAATTCACTATTAATATTTTCTACCTTTGCCTCGCTCCTAATTATTGATGGCTCAAGTGCGCTTAGCTTGGATTTTAATTTAACATGTTGTTCGGTTTTCTTTTTTATTAGTCCATCAAGAGAATTAAGGCGCTGCCTCACCACGCCTATCGAGTCGCGAAGCACAATAGCTTCGCTAAGATCAGAAATCTTTGATGCGAAGTCGAAGCATGTGGAAGTCAGATCTGGATCGAAAAGCTCACCCAATACTGAAACAACTCTGTATCCTCTTTTTGCGAGTAAATATGCTACAGTAGGGGTCCTGACAATGAACGTAGTTCCGAATATGAAGTCTACTAGGCTAGTGTAATCAGACTTTACGAAATCCGCTAGATTTCCAATGATCCCTGTTACATCCCGACAGTCTTTCCTATTTATCACCCGCTTTTTGATAGTACTGAGTATCTCGAGGGGAATAATCCTAAGTCTAGGCAGTTTTCTTGATTTGGCATATAGCGCTACTGAGAGCATAGACTTTACATCTTTTACCACAAACGCTTTCATCCAATCTGAACCAGCCGCCAAGATTGCTCTTTCGTACGGCTTATCCCAGCTCAAGATCTCATGAACCAGACCCAAAACTCCAAATTCACAATATTTTGGCCTTAACTCAGCGATCGAAGTATCTTCGTTCATGATATCTTTTGCAATATTTGTCCGAGCTTCATACTCTAACGTAAAAGTTTCAGCTCGTGATAGCACTTCTAGTGATTTAGATATTGAATTTTCATGAGAGTTTTGTATGTTTTTCAAATCCTTTTGTAATTTTTTCTGAGAATCTAGAATCGTTGTTTCAGAAGTTCTTCTCTCCAGGCGGGTCGTCAAAATGGCTTTATCATTTTGGATATCATGTTTGAGCAAAATAATTCTATCAAGGTGTTCTTTTGCTCTTTCCTGGTTCATTCTTATTTTTTCTTCAACTTTCAGTTTTAGGACATCTATGTTATTCTTGATTTTTTCCAATCTCTTATATTTTAGGTCCAAGATAGAACCAGTCTCTCTAACCACATCTAATTTGGTAACAATCTCATCAATTTTGTGGTTAGCATTTTCTAGTTCAGATCTCAATCTAGATAGTGACTCTGTTTTTTCGGAGATTACCTGATTAATATTATTCAATTTTGCATTACCAGTCACAATTTTTTCAGCCAGCTCATCTCTTTCTAACTTGAGTAAGGGTATCCGCTTCTCAAGATAATCGATTCTCTGTTCAGTTTCCTTTAGTAAAGCCCTTTTCCGCTCAGCGTCGTATACGATATTGGATAGTTTGCTTGCTAATTTGGCCTTTACTCGATTAGCTGCATCTACATCTTGAATGAATCGAGTCTTTTCTGTATTTATCTCCTCTATTTTGGCCTGAACATCGCTTAACGTTAATGATAATTCTGTCATTCGCACGGCGGTAGTCTCCAATACTTTTTGTCGAGCTTCTATCCCTGCACCAATTGACCTCAGGTTATTAGAGAGTTTGATTGCCTTAAATTTCGTAATTTCCCTTTCCAATTGGTTATATCTGAGCTGATTATTTCTCTCCACTTCCAACTCGTCGATTCGCTTCCTAATCTCTCCAATTCTTGCAAACGCAACCTCTAAACGACGATCGGCTTCTTCCAGATGTTTGATTGCCTCTGCCTTTTTTTCATCAAAATATGAAAGGCCAACGATATCCTCTATTATCCTTCTACGTTCGTCCAGATTTAACTCAGAAATCCGAGTTATCATTCCTTGTTGAACTATGTTGAGTTTATTTGATGCTCCCATCACGATTTCAAGTAACTCGATGATCGTAAATCTAGTCACTTTTTTGCCATTTAGATAGTACTGGCTATCGCCTGTCTTGCCTTCCATTTCTCTGGCAATTGTCACAGAGTCGAGATCTACAGGAATTCCACGGTCGGTATTGTCAAAACTCAATCCAACTCGAATTAGCCCCGAAGATGTATTTTGGCCATCGTGAAATAGCGACTGGAATTTGTCGACTCTTAAAGATTTTGGACTATTTTCGCCCATTGCAAATAATATAGCATCCATGATATTGCTCTTTCCAGAGCCATTAGGGCCAGTGACTGCAACAAGCCCTTTATCGAAGTTTAAAGTGGTATTTTTTAAGCCAAATGACTTAAAACCATATATTTCCAGCTTTTTAATGTGTACCAATGATATATTGGTAATATCTTTTCTTTGTATCTAATATGTGTTCTAGACTAACCTGGATCATCAATCGGCAAAAGGTAATTTCACGGCGTCGACGCGCGAGATAATTGTGGTATCATAAACCATACCATTTGCACCTTTATACTAAACCACTCTAAAACCTGGCACCTATGTTCAGGCTTTGTGACTTGTAAAATCTAAAAGAGGAGATACTGAACCTAATTGTTTCTTGTATTCAAAATGATCGTAACCATGATACCTATGAAATCAGATTAGACTATTTCAAATCTATAAATATAAGTTTTCTTTAGGTTCAATGTATAATTCACGAAGGATTGAAATGTGTGATGCACCTTTTGTACACGGCTAAATTATATTGGATGTCTATCTATTGCTAATACCAGACAAATTTTTTAGGACCTATACATAGATGTCTATTGAAGGGAAATTTGCGTAAGATTCTCATAACAGGTACTCACCAAGTTGTAGATAGACTTGAATCAAAACTAAGATACACATTTGATGTCACAACTGAAATAATTCCCGATAACCCTAATGATGTTTGTCAAATAAGTGCCAAGATCCGAAGAGATTGGATCACAATCTGCAGCTTTTCGTCTAAAGAGGACCTGAAGAACATAATCACAATGTTTGAAGTAAATTATGCTATACGATCTCGGTAGACCGACATATTTTGCAACCATTAAATCTGTTCGGTATGTGACACAACAAAACTTGATCATTGTGAAATCTGGTTCGCACTACTGAAACTTGTAAATTTTATGATCAACTTGCAAATTGTATTTCTATTCGTCTTAGTGGTTGATTCGACATAGTGCAATAAGCTAGGGGAAGAAAGTCGAAGCCAGTCCGGGACAAATAAAAGGAGACGAGTTACTGAGGTAAATGTATGTACACTAAAGATCGAATACGATTAACACGATATAACTTCGAGTACAAGGAAATGGATTAGCGTTAAAAAATCTCAAATACTGAGCTGAAAATTTACTTGACAACCTCAAAAAAATTCCTTACGACCTCCTGTTCTACTGGATCTGAGTTAATAAAAGCTTCAAGAATCTCCCTTTCTACTCCAATTTTATTTGAAATTACGTCTCGAACCTTTTTGATATTGATCGGTGTAATGTTTTGGATTACACCAGTAGTATAAGCGTAAATGTATTCATTGATTATCTTTGAGATAAATGCAGGAGCGATATCCATAAGCAATAGCAGACCCTTGAACATAGTACTCTCGTCTTTATCGGTATATGGGATCGTTCTTATGTAATCCTTTAATAGCCTCATTCTGTCATCTATCTCTTCTATACATGAAGCAACAACCAACCCTGCTCCTGTGAGTTCATAAAATGGGACTCCTTCCAACTGAAGAGCTCGTGGACCACGTCGAAGAGGCAATCGTCCTCCTTCTATTACCACACCAGAGGGTATAAGTACCTCGTCCAAGTCTCTAAATATCCCAGAATAGATGTTTTGCCATAATATTCCGTGCTTATTTGCTATGAAATGAGCAATTGAAGTTCTTGTACGTAGCTCTGGGCTTTGTTCAGTGGCGAGATGGGCTAGTATACCTCGTTGCCTTTTGGCTTCCCCCGTAAACTTATTTCGTCTAGTCTTGAAGGTATTGAATATCGCAATATTGTTTTTTCTCTTCATACAGAGTTAATTAAACCTCCCTCGTTTCACGTGTAAATGATGATATTATTTTAATTTGTTGGTGCTTTTCGGTATAATTCAAAATGAATACAATGTGAAAAATAGTTCCGAGAAAAGAAATACTGAATTATCAGAAAATGCTGGACCATTCTATTTAATGTGAGATTCTTGATTCCAAATTTGTGAGAATTAACATGACCGATTAAGGGAAAACGCTTATAACGCCACAGAGTGACTAGATAATAATGTAATTTTGACTCTTAAGGAGGGGTTGACCTTTGACGACGTGCTTCTAATTCCCAAACGATCGCATATAATCTCGAGAACTCAAACAAATTTAAAAACTAAACTTTCGAGGAATATAACACTAAATATCCCCTTTGTTAGTGCAAATATGGATACTGTTACAGAATCGTGTATGGCAATCGCCTTGGCAAGAGAGGGAGGCATCGGAATAATTCATAGATTCATGAGTATACAAGATCAAGTTGACGAAGTACTTAAAGTAAAACGATCAGAGTCAGTTATCATCGAACAACCTTATACTATCAAGCCAGATGCAACTGCGAAAGAAGCCAGAATGGCCATGGTTACATATGGGGTCTCAGGTTTGTTGGTAGAAGAAAGTGAGAAGCTGACTGGAATAATAACAAGACGCGATATCACGTTCCTGGATAGTTTAGAGACTAAAGTATCAGATCTTATGAGCAAAGATGTCGTGACTGCTAAGGAAGGAATTAGCATTGAAAGGGCAAAGGAAGTACTTCATCAGCATAGAATTGAAAAGCTCCCAGTAGTTAATAGCAGTAAACGTATCATTGGGCTAATTACAAGCAAAGATATATTGAAGATGGAAGAATATCCATTTGCTTCAAAGGACAAGAAAGGAAGACTGCTAGTAGGTGCCGCAGTTGGAGTAAAGGGAGATTACTTGGAACGAACCGAAGCGCTCTTAGAAAGTGGAGCTGACTCCATAGTAGTAGATATAGCACATGGCCATAGTGACAATGCAATCAACACTGTTCGAAACATC
>DATBGR010000421.1:0-19740 GCA_036557905.1 Nitrososphaeraceae archaeon
GCTTGCTACTTGTTCATCATAATCTGTTTTACCATCAAGGATTAAATTCCACTCTTTGTTTGCTACAAAATCCCGATCAAAGGAAATTGGATCTTCCTTAAGTTCGGATGGCCATAAATCAGCTATGTATATTTCGAGGTCTGGCACAACATTATCATATTTTTCATTATAATGTTTTTTTTCTTCCCCTTGTTTTGTGTCTCCTTCTTTTTCTTTTGCTTTCCATAGCCAATAATCTCTATGAGCTTGTAGGACTTCCCTTAATGGCGTATTGCTCCTAAAGCCGCCGTCCCAAAATATATGCTCTTCATGTTTTATACCTGTTCCAGGATTATTCATATTCACTTTAAACTTTGGATAGTCAAAAAAGTCTGGAAAAGCTCCACTTGCTAGGGCATGTTCAATGTCAATGCCATCCTGATTAGATATAGTGTTTCTATCATCATGATATTTTGCTTTCTTAACATAACTATCAAATGTAACAGCATCACCTGTTTTTACATCAACAGTTACTAAAAGTAGTCTTGGTTGTTTTTTCCCAACAGATGTATTTATTGGAAAATGTGCAAATCGTTCTAATGTTCGTTTAAGAGAATACAAAACATAGTGTTTGTTATCTGGTCTAGGCATCCAGTTTGATGGCTCACTAAAATCAAAGAACTTGCCGCCTCGCGACCAAGGCGGGATTCCAGAAGCAACATGTAAAGGTCCTAGACTTAATTTATGAAATTGTTTTGCAGAGTAGTATCTTCTTGTGGCTTCAGCTGTGGCTGGTATATACCAACCATCTATGAAGGCGTCTTTCAAAAAACTAGCTTCCCAGAAAGACCAATTTGCTACTGTGTCTTCATACCATTTCTTAAGATCTGGATTGATGATATTCGAGTAGAACTCCATTAACTCGGCAAATGAATTCTTGAATACTTTGCTTGTATTATGCATAATATCCCAAGAGTTATGGTAGAACGGATTTGTATCAAGAAGATCGGCATAAGTAGGGAACTGTTCTTGGTACTTCCAAAATTCTATAACCTTTTCAGCCGAATATTTCCAGTTTTCAGGATCTTCTAAACTCTTACCTTCATTATTCTTCTTTATGACACTACTTACCACAACTGCAGCATTCATTGCACCAATAGATGTACCAGCAACAATATCAAACAGAGGCCTTTTTTCAATATCTAGACCTTTTCTTTTCTTATCTTCATCATTTTTTATAATCTTTTCAACTATGGCCTGATACACTCCAGCTTCATATGCTCCAAGTGCGACTCCTCCTTGAAATATTATAGCTCTATGTACCCGTTTAACAATTATATCTGCATTATAATGAGAATCATTTCCGTCATTATCCGTGATAGTTAATCGAACACTTAAGTTAGTGTAGGTTGGTTGAGTAGCAGTATTTTTCGCAGTGGTGGCGGTATTGGCTTCAGTATCTTTAACATAAGGCGCTGTAAATGAAAAACTCGATTTGTCTTTGTCTTTACCATCGTCATTTGCGACAGGTATCCCATTTTCATCAGTTTGTTCCCATAAGTAACATTTGATAGAGTTAATATCAACATCTTTTACGAGATCACGTGCATCTAAAAGAATTGTTGAGCCTTCTGAGACAACACGCTTAAATGTGTATTCTGTTTTTTTGCCACCTTTTGGAACTGGGTCATTATCTTTTCTATCCATGGTTATTTCTTTCTAGTTGCCATAAATAAAAGGTCTTCTATAAATCCATCTGAAATTATAAACAAAGTGTAGTAGTTGTTATATTGTCTGCCTATTCAGCGTGTCAGACAAACGAGCAAGTCAAACACTATATCGGTAACAGGTATAACCTTCAACAGAATGCCAAACTAAAACTAGTACTGGATCTGCTACTTAACAATAGTCACATAATTCATAGAACCTGAAAGGCCCGTCTACCACATTCATCATCTATTGTCTTTACTACCTCTAACTAGATCCGGCACAATATTCTTAATTCAAATCGATGGGTCATATAGTTGCAAAAAAGATTGTTATTGTTAGGCGATATTTTAGCCAGCAGTTTTGTAAATCAGATTGATATTATATCTACCCACTTGCAGCATTCGAAGTACTCCAAATGAAAGCACTATCAACGTAGAGGTGTGAATTGATAATTTCTCAACGTCATGATCTTCTGTTGCGATATTATTCCATTAGCAAAAACTAAAGCGCTGCATGTGTTGCATCGTAACATAATACGATCAGTCTTCGTAGGCTTCAATGTAGCCATAGATCTACAGAAAAGATAGCATACAATACGTTCCCATGAATCGTTGACAGACATGTTACTGTAGTACATTACATTATATCTACCATATATAGCGTTGAAAGTATTTCGCATAACAATTTGGCATATTCGCCAGCTTAGTTGACAATATACTAGATCTTCGCCAGCAAACAGGATAACAACAATCTAAAGAGATTTGCCGATATAAGATTAGCTTTTTCAAAGTCTGATAACATAAGATTAGTTTCTAGTAGGCGTACTCTTATTAGGTTTGCTTTTGCAAACTTAGCAGATTTGAAAATACTCGATCTGAGATTAGCTCCTTCTATTATACTTGATGTAAGGTTAGCTCCTTCTAATGTTCTTGAGTCAAGGTTGGCCTCTCGTAAATTAGCTTCTTGGAGATTAGCATATCGGAGATTTGCTAAACTGCTACAACCTCAGGGAAAATTTGGTGGAGTAGGTCAGACTATTGAGGTAGCCAGGGTTATGCTAGAACGTGATAAATTTGAAGCAGATAAAGAACGATCAGAGAAGCTTCTAGATAGAAGGTGAAGCTGGAGGTATTGGAGGTTTACTGAGTAGTCTTCTAGGCGGAGGAGGTGGTGATATTTTCAAGAACTTAACAGGTGGAGGATACCAGGAAGTGATAATAATCAGGAGGAGGGCCTGCCACCGATATCAATGGGAGGGAACACCAGTAATCAAGCTCAGGATGATATAATGAGTCAGCTAGGATCGGTATTTGGCAATATATTTGGTCCTCAGGTAGCAAATGCTCCAACTATGGGACCGATGGGACCACCAACAGGAGGATTCAGGCCACCTAACTTTATGGGAATTAATACGGTTCCTGTAGTGCCTGAACAAAGAGTCAGTAATCCTACATTAACCCAACAACAGATGAGAAGGAAAAATCCAACAGGGTAACAGGATTATATGACGGGTTAGAAGGAACGAGTGATAATTCTATGCCGGCTAATTTCAATCCCTATCAATTTGCAGGAGTACAACAACCACCTATGCAAACACCTATTCCAAATACCAACATCGATCCTGTAGCTCAGAGTTATGCAAGAATGATGAATCAGTCATATATCAAGCAAGGTCAACCAGTTGAAGCATATCAATAGCTAAAGCTGGTTTTAAGACAAGAGACTGAACCTATCGTGAGTGAACAGGAAGAGGAAGAAGAGTACGAAATATATCAACCAAAAGATTTTGAGAAGTTAACATTAGAACAACTAGAGGATGGTAGAAAGAGAGGCCAGGAATCATACAGCAGCATTCAGTCGTTTCTGAGTTCAGTCGATAAAAACATCAGTGATAAAAAATTAAGGTAATACCTTCAAAATTAATGTCTCAGGAAAAGGCCAAAACAAAAGAAAAGAATAACCAGAATGTAGAAAAATAATTATGCCAAAAAAGACTAATCAAAAACAAAATCATCCGGTGAATACCACTCAGAATATCGTGAGTCAAATCTTATCATTAACATCCTTAACACTGCGATAAAACGATCTGGATCTTCTGCTACAAAATTACCCATACAGTATTGTCTATCTAATTCATTCAGTGCATCGTATATTATTTTACGTTCATAATCAGACAGTGAATTAATTTGATTGTTCATATTCTAGCTGAGCCAAGGGAGTTTAAAAGTACATTGCATAGCTATCCTATAGTCTATTATGTATAGCACAGTCGACTCAATCTATGATGATTGATTAGATCTTTATAAAATTCAGTTTATCCACTTGATTATCCGATTTTTAATATGGTAGACAATTATTAGAATATCATAATTAATTAATTATGAACTACAAGATTTCAACATACTTTAAATGTAGTTAAATTGTAGTTATTGCAAATAATCTATTATTGTAATGTGACATCTCATTTTTAATATCTTTCTACATACCTAACCTATTTTTAATCTGACAACAAGTGAGTCTGTTATTGCACAATGCATCTTTAAATGTTAGATTGCATCGTATGTTAAATTGATCAAATTATTGAGAATCTAACAAAAAGAAAGTATGTAGTCTCATCCAAATGTAAAAGTGTAAAGCTGAAATCCTTTTCCTTTCGCATTAATAATTATGGAATGTACCCCATAGCTATCATGCAGAGCTAGATTATACAATCTTTGGCCGTTCAATGTGAATTTGCCATCATTGTTTAAATCCGTACCAATCGATTTTATTGGGATCTTTGCATTACCATCCCCAGTAACGACCCCCGTTTGTCCTTTTCCTGATGCTACTATATTAACGGCCTTGGCATAATACGTTAGGATTATACTTCCACTATTACCCTGAAGTTCTATATTATCACGATTATTTTTCCATTGACCTTCTAAATATACAATATTAGGCTGTAAGCTAGTGTTTGACGGTATGGTGTATGTTACGGTTTGTTCTGGCTCAAAGTTTTGACTATTACCTAGAGGTGATCTTGCATAACTATATCCAAGGTATATTTCAGGAGTAATCTGCTTTGATAAATCAATATATTGAAGACTCTTTGTATTGATTGTTGGCGCTGCATTTGTGCTAAAGCTTATTTGTTTGAAGCCATCAAGGGCTGCTCTTTCCGCAAGCAAAGATTGAATTGTCTTCTCAGTTTCAACATATCCTCCTTCACCTATGTGGTCTTCTCTTATGTACCCCTGTGCATCTATTAGGTAATGCCTAGGCCAATATTGATTTCCGTATGCATTCCATGTGCCAAGATTGTTATCTAATACAACAGGATACTTGATTCCAAATTTCTGAACTGCAGTTTTTACGTTATCATAATTCTTTTCGAATTCAAACTCTGGTGAGTGCACTCCAATTATTACGAATCCTTTGTCAGCATATTTTGAATACCAGTCATTCAGATAAGGTGTTGTTCGTATGCAATTAATACAGCTATATGTCCAAAAATCTATCAGTACCACTTTACCCTTATAATTTGCAAGATGTATTGGTTGATTGTTGTTTGGAGTATTGATATAACCAGCAATCTGTGTCAGGTCTGGTGCTTTTTGAAACTGCGATTTATCAATATTCATGAATTTACTCTTATCAAGATTTATTGTTATGGTATTTCCGACTTTTGAGGTTGCTGCAGAAATGGCTTTATCTATTTTTTGTTGTTGTATTATATTTGAGGATTTATTAAGCGAAGGGTTATTAAAATAGATGGCAAAACCCACAATTAAGGTTACGACTGCAACTGCCATAATTGCCGCGCTAATGTTATCCTTATTTTTAAAAAAAGTCTGTCTAGTCATTAATCTTCAGAACCTCCCCTTAATTGTAATAGCCATCTATCTTTGATTGTAATTGATTGAATCGTCATTTGGTCATCCCTCCAATTTAATTAACTGATCAGCAAGTGGTATATTGGATAACAAAGTCAATTGGTTTGTGAACAGAAGTATGCCTACTATTATCAATATGCTACCCATAACCAAATTAAAATATTTCAAATGCTTTACCATTTTTCTTATCATTCCTGTAGCCTGAGAGAAAAATGCTCCGGTAATTAGAAATGGTATCCCTAAACCCATAGAGTACGCCAATAACGAATTATATGCTGCTCCAGGTTGTGTGGCCGCTAGTGCAAAAGTACTCCCTAATATGGGGCCAACGCATGGAGTCCATCCTGCTGCAAACGCGGCACCGAATACAAATGATGTAATATAGCTTGTCTTAAATCTAGGTAGTTTGGTCATCTTCATTTCAAAGTTTAGATTTCTCAATTTTGTTGAAAGTATTAAATATGCTCCAAATCCTACGATTACAACTCCTCCAATCATTGTTAATGAGTGCTGAAATCCGCTGGCCCCCACAGTCGATACAAGTACACTATTTAGGATTACTCCAAGTACTGCAAATATCAAGGAAAAACCAAGAACAAAATAAACCGTATTAAGAAATATGTTAAGTCTGGTTCGTCTTCCAAGAGTTATTGATTGTGATGATGATTTTATTGCTTTACTATTATTAGTTGTTGTTGTGGCAATTCTTGTATTTCCTGTGGCTCTATTTTCATCAATATTAGTTGTTGTTGAAGCATGATGACTATTGTTATTACCATTCGTTTCTAAGCTTTTAGCTTCATTAGCAGCCGAACCTGAGAGATAAGATATAAATCCAGGTAATATTGGAAGTATGCACGGAGAGAGAAAAGAGGCCAAGCCAGCAGCTGCAGATACGATTAGACTTGCTTCATTTATCATTTTTACTATTAATCAACTCCTGATATGATGGTCTTAAGCATAACGAAATAAAGAATGCGGGCATTAAGTCCATCAAGAAAAAGTGGCTTTATTAATATTAATACTTATTTCCAATTTTGTTCCAAATTATTTCTGGATAGTTACAAGTGGAATCACTTTAAATCTCAAGATTATAGAAATGTCTAGATGTTGTATATTGTATAATACACACCATGGCATTGATGATAACAAAACAATGATTAAAGCTAATTAGGCTAGTAAGTCTTTATAAATATTCATATTGAATAAATTAGCTATGTGAAAGCACAAACACAAAGGATGCCCATCATTAGGTGATGATTAAGACTTAGTTTTCAAATATACTTCACAGGCGAAATCCGAATATTTGTTATATTATTATTCACACTTTTGCATCATTTGTAATATGAGAAGAATTTTAAGTGAACCTGTAAAGTATTTATTTACTTCTTTTACTTTTCTGCCTTCAATAAAGAATAGGTCAAAACAGTTGAAGATACAACAATAAAGGAGAGGAATATGACAAGAACTGACTCCAATAATCAGATCACCTCCGTTGCAAATTACCTAAGAATTCTTGATAATGTTCAGGATACTGTTTTACCAATTCAAGATTTACTTCCAATACATTGACATACTCTGGAGCAAAGAACAAGCCATTTGTTATTTTATTTCTTTCTATATTAAGATTAATTAAAGTTTGGAGAACATTGTAACGTATTCCAGTTGCTTTACTCACATTATAAGCTTGTGCAAAGGCATTTTCAGGTGTAATATGTGGATCTACTGTTGACGCTGAATCAGCTGAGGGTCGTGAGTGAAAGAATTTTGTCGAGATAAATTGTTGAGCAATTAGTTTTGATCCTATAATTTTTCCATCTAGTGTAATAAGGCTGCCATTAGATTGGTATGGTAATGCATATTTTCCTATAAATACTAAGACAACAGGGTACGCGATACCAAGTATTAATATCATCAGTAACATAATTCTAAGCGATGGCGATAAGTAATAAGAAAATAAATCTCGTAGCGAAGACCAATTCAGAAATTGAGTTAGTAGCTTACTCACCGCGCCATCTTCTTTGGTACCTTTTGTCATATTGCTCATTTCACCTATTTGATAAATGCAGATAACAACATATCAATTGCCTTTATGCCTACAAATGGCAGGGCTGCTCCGCCTAGACCGTAAATTAACATATTTCTAATAAATGTCTTCTGTGGTGGTTCAGCCTTGAACTTGACTCCTCTTAATGATATTGGTATAAGAGCAGGTATAATTATCGCATTAAATATCAAAGTTGACAGGATAGCTGTCTCGGGACTGTGAAGTTGCATTATATTTAGTATCTGTATTTTGGGATTACTAGTGCCTGCAAACATCGCTGGAAGAATTGCAAAGTATTTGGCTGCATCGTTAGCAATGCTAAAGGTTGTAATTGCACCACGTGTCATAAGTAGCTGTTTACCAAGTTTTACAACTTTCATTATATTGGAAGGATCAGAATCCAGATCCACCATATTTGCAGCTTCTTTGGCTGCTGCTGTTCCGCTATTCATTGCTAATCCTACATCAGCTTTAGCAAGTGCAGGAGCATCGTTAGTTCCATCTCCGACCATTCCGATAACATGCCCTTTCAATTGTTCAGCTTCGACTCTAGTTAGTTTATCAGTTGGTTTTGCCTCTGCTATAACTTCATCAACATCAGCCTCTTTGGCAATAACTTGGGCTGTCAGCTGATTGTCTCCTGTAATCATTACCGTAGTTATGCCAGTAGCACGGACTTCATTTAGCTTTTCCTTTATGTTTTCCTTTAGATTGTCTTTAAGAACTACAAGACCAATTACTTCATTATTTATAGATACGGCTAATGGTGTTGCACCATTTTTGGCCACTTCCTGTGCTTTCCATTTTATTTCAGCTTGATTTACATTAGATCCAGCTATATCAATTATCATATCCACTGCACCTTTGAGAATCTTTACTTCACTTTTAGTCTGTTCTAATTTTTGAAGTAGATCGTGAACTCTACTTTTACTAGCGCGTTCGACATCTTTTTCGATTTCTTCTATAGTTGGAGAAACTACTTCTTTTCTCTGTGTACCGCTACTAATACCCTTACCGCCATTATCTAAGATACCCCTTGCTAATGATCTGAATTCATCTTCTTGTTCCTTATTCAGTATTGCTTCTTTATTTGCAATAAATTCAATCCCACTGCACCTAGTTTCAGCCGAAAATTGAAGTGACCTGGCTGGAATTATTTTTTCCAAAAGTGGTGGAATAAATTTCTTCTCTTCTGCAAGATCCACTATTGACTTGCCTTCATGTGTAGTATCATGAATAGAAGCTGCGAATGCTGCCTGCCCTATATCTTTTTCAGTATATTGATTCATAGGTCGGAATTCTACAGCGCTTCTGCTACCTTCTGTAATTGTACCTGTTTTATCTAATATCAAAACATCGCAATCTCCAGCAGCTTCAATTCCTTTGCCAGATTTTGCTATAATGCTGTCCCTTCCTAATCTAGTAATACCAGCAACACCTATAGCAGGAAGCAGTGCACCAATTGTTGTTGGCATGAGTGCGACGAGTAACGCCACTTGGGTAGCAACATCTGCTTTAAATCCAAGAAAATCAGTAAAGAATAAAAGGGTACCAATTACCATTATGAAAATTAAGGATAATCCTGCAAGTAACATTGATAAAGCTATTTCGTTTTTGGTTTTTGGTCTTGTTGAACTCTGTATCAGACTAATCATCTCATCTAGAAAGCTTCTACCAGCTTCAGAGGTAATTTCTACTACTAGCTTATCGCTTGCTACTCTAGTTCCACCTATTACATGATCTCCTTCTTCTTTGAAGACAGGATTTGATTCTCCTGTCATCATTGATTCATCTACAAAGGCTTTACCATCATTTACAAGACCATCTCTAGGTATTATTTCACCTGCATATACCATTACTTCGTCTCCGGGAACAAGACTAGTGGAAGTTACAGTAACTTCCTTCTCATTATGTACAATCTTGTGTGCTGATACCTCTTTTTCAAGGCTACGAAGAGAATCCACCCTTGCCCTGGCTTGCGCTTCAGACAACGCCTCTGAAAATGTAGCAAACCAGACAGTTATAATTAATATTACCGCTGTTTGAAAATACAGAGCTTTACTTTGATTTACAAATTCTATTGATATATTGCTTGGAAGGAATGCTATGAGAAGGACTACTATAAATCCTACTTCTACTGTAAACATGACTGGATTATTTTTAGCTAAATATCGTGGGTCAAGTTTAATCATAGAATCTACAATCACTCTTTTATTTATAGAATCTAGTGCACCTTTGATTTTATGTATACCACTGCTATTCCCATTACCATTATTGTTACTTATGGTGCTGCCACTAATATCGCCATTGTCTGGAACAGATTTATCCCTATCTCTTTCGTTAAATCTATTTATTTTCATTTTATTATTTTTAAATATCTTCATTGTTATCATACACGTACTAAAGTGAATACGGTCCTATTACTATGAATGGGAAGAAGGTAAGCGCTGTAAGGAGGAATGTTACAACTACCAATACTGTGATGAATACCGGTCCTTGTGTTTTGATTGGTTCTATGACTTCTCTTCTATCTTTTGCTGTGAATGAACCTGCGATTGCAAGTATAAGTGCAATTGGAACAAACCTACCAAGAAACATTACTATAGCAGTTGAAATGTTCCAGAATGGAGTATTTGCTGAAGTACCAAAATAATCAGAACCATTGTTAGCTGCTGCTGATGTATATTCGTACAATGTCTGAGTAAATCCCATAGGTGTTATATGATGTCCTGCTACGCCTGTTGTTCCCATAATATCCTGGGTACTTCCAGTTGAAAATGCAATGACTGCTGGAATTAAAATTATTGCAGGATGAATTAAAAATATGAATACAGATAATTTTATATCCCTTGGGCTAATCTTCATACTCAAAAATTCAGGTGTTTTGCCCACCATCAGGCCCACTATAAACAGAGTTAAAATAATATAGATAATTAGGGTCATCATTCCTGTTCCAACTGCACCTGGGATAGCTTGAATAAACATGGCGAGTAACAACGAAGTTACTGCATTTGGTGACATTCCTAAAAGTGAAGAATTCACTGCTCCTGTATTTGTAGTAATTGACACAATATTAAATAAAATACTGCCAAAACTACCGAATCTAGTCTCTAAGGACGAGGGTCCACTAATTGTAGTTAAGGCTAAAATTAAGAGGCCGCCAAATAATACTAGTATAGCAACCATAATAGATACACCTCTCCATTTACCTATGAGTTTAGCAAACGCAATTGGAAAAGACAAAGGAATTATTAGCATCAAAAACATTTCATACATATTTGAAAGGCCAGTAGGATTTTCAAATGGGTGAGCGGAATTTGCAACATAGAATCCTCCACCATTGCTGCCAGGTTGTTTTATTGCTAGTAATGAAGCTACCGGACCAACTCTAATATCCTGTTTAATTCCTTCTAGGGCATGTGTAGTAATTGTAGTATTAAGTGTTTGAGGAACTCCAGTTACCATAAGTACTAAAGATGAAATCACCGCAAGAGGAAGTAATAGTGTCACTATAACTCTTATAAAATCTACGTAAAAGTTTCCTAAACCAAAATTCTTTCTAATAAATGCTCGTATTAAAGCAAAAGCAGCAACGATTCCAGATGCAGGAGCAACAAACTGTGTAAAAGTAATGGCAATCATTTGTGATAAATTAGAAAGCTGTTGATCACCAGCATAATGCTGCAGGTTGGTATCTGTCACAAATGAAATCGCTGTATTGAATGCCAAATCTAATGATAATCCTTTGAAGTTTTGGTGTGATGGTAAATAATTCTGCATCGTTAAGATTAAAATAATGAAAACCACAACAATCATGTTAGTTATGAATAGCGCAGAAAAATATTGTTTCCACGTCATCTGTTTGGTTGCGTCAATTCCAACTAATTTATAGAACCCACTTTCTACCTTGGCAAGTGTCTTTTCTAGTGGTCTCATTTCGAAGGATATCATTCTGGCAATATAGATTCCAAAAGGTATTGCCATACCTAATGTTCCTGCCATCAATACTGTTAACTCTACTATTGTGTCCACATAGGTCACTCACTATTTTTTAGTATATTCGGTTGTATAGAACAGATAAATAAAAACCTTATGCCAGTATTAAATAAGTTCACTATTGCCACGATAAACCCAACTATTTATAGATCTAGCATATAAATATATTAAAAATATAGACTATTTCAGTTAAAATTATAAAACCGTGCTTAATAACTATTGCATTAATTATATATTGCAGTAAAAACACAAGAGATCATTCCAAATTTATAATTGTTATAATTACCTGAAACAGCTACTATTTTCCGATTGTTATCCTTGCTTTGTACATTACTATTGATATAACTTAACTTACTAGAGACTGATCGAGTGAGCCAGCAAGAACTATTATTTGAGTATTGATAACTTAATTTAATATATTCACATAAGAATGCCTGAAATTAATTTATAAGATTATTATGTATTTGCAGATAGGTAATGATACGATCTTGTTTGGAGTTTGGAGTTGTTGTCCTCTCGTTTAATTCGTTACTATGGCAAAGTATAAATAATCGCATATTGTAGATGGCTACCAATTGAGTAACCTATGTGATACCAACTAAAATATCTGATACGATCATTATAACAATGGGAATCGTGGTATTGGCAATACTTTTTGGGCCACATATTGTCATATCAATATCCCTCATAAACAGAATATGCGTAAGACTAACAAGAAAACTTGAGATTAGTTATGACATGCTTTATAGAAGCTTTAGAAGATCAGGCAAGCATAGATTTGATCAAAATGCAGCTAAAATTGTGTTTATTCCAATCTTTGGAATTTTTAGCATAGTTTCGTTCATTAACATATTTGGCGTGCACATCAGTACATTTTCACTATTAGGAATACCAGTACTTCATAATGAGGAGATGATAGCAGCACTATAATGACTAAAGATGATACATGTACCATGAATAATAACAATAATACAATATCTGTGGATAATAATTTTCTGGGATATGATCACTTGGTATTTATAGGAATAAGGATTTCACCAGGCCATGCAGATCAGATCATACGAGATCTATTAAAAGTTGAGGAAGTTTTAGAGATACATGAATTGCATGGTAAATTTGATCCATTGCTAAAGATACGTGCTAAGAATCTAAATCAACTTAGAACCTATCCCAAAATTATCCTCCTGTATATAACAATACAACAACCCAAATATACTAAATCAAAATAGTTTTCTAACTTCTTTTCATATCTGACCAAAAGTTTTCTGAACCTGTTGTGCCAGGAGTTGGTTCTTTCAACGACCCATCTTCTAGAACGATGATGATGAAAATGATTTGTTAGTACTCGTTCTCCTCTATGTCGAATATGTGGCAAATATCCTTTCTTGATAACTTCCGTCTGAATCTCTTGAAAGTCATATCATTTATCAAGATAGAGATTCTGTTTCTTTTTATTAATCTTGTAGGACGGCCTTTTAGCTACAATATTATCCAGCACACTTATAGCAGCCTTCATATCATGGGTATTAGCCGCCGTTATAACAACAGCTAATGGAATACCTCGTCCATCAGTTAGTACATGACGTTTTGTTCCTAAATTGCCTCTGTCTGTAGGATTAGGTCCAGTCATTTCCCCCCTAAAGGTGCGTTTATCGATACACTGTCAAGGGATTGCCATTTCCATTGAATTCCTACTACATCATCATACAATTTTAGCAGTCTAGCCCATAATTTTTGAAATACCTTAGATGAGGACCATTGTTGGAATCGTCTATGGCAGGTTGATCCAGAGCCATATTCCTTGGGCAACCTCTTCCATTGACATCCAGTTCTTAACACAAATAGAATACCATCCAATACATTCCTAAATGATACTGCTGGAAGTCCAATCGTATTATTTGGGTTTTCTGACGGAAGTATTAAGCTGATTTCATTCCACAACGGATCCGGGATTCTTTTGATAGTTGGAAGATACTTGACTCTATCGTAAGCCACATTTATGAACAAAACGCTCTCAAGCTATATGTCTATCCATTTTTGGGATGGGTTCTTAGAGATATAGTAGAAAATAAGATTTGTAAAATCCCTTATATTCTCAAAACAGAGTTAATGACTGTACTAAAAACAAAAAAGTAAGAACAAATGATATCTCTTGAAAAGGATATTAAATATAAAGAGATGCTATCTTTGAACGAGGATCACTTAAGATCATCACCATTTTCTAACTTGTCACTTATCAGGAAGTTAATAATTTGAATTTAGACGGTTAAGATATTGTCAATGAATCTGATCTCTTAAAGAACGTCCTAAGCCAATTAGAGATGAAAATATATATGGCAATTTCTGTCGGAGTTGTATTTCTAATTAGTGCAATTATTGGCAGTAGTCACATTACATGATGCATGTCCTGCTTTCTACTCAAGGATATTTGAGATTACGGGGCACCTTGAAGAGCTGGAAATAAGATATAATATTGGTCTTGTCCACTTCTTTAATGGAGAGCAAGACCTTTCTAGGTTTCCACCAGTATTAATTATATTTGAAGGTACCATGAATGTTTATTTGTAATATTCCTTAATCATTTTCACTCTGATCAATCTTTAGCCATATGCGCCAAATTTGACATAGCCTGCAGACAAGATCAATATATAAATAAAGGTTTCTGACCTCAAAATCTGTATTTAAGTCTATACAGTAATCTATTTATCTTGGTATGCAATATGGTAATGTACAAAAATAAGGGACCTGGTTGGACACTGCAATAATCATAGGTGTTGGAATAGGTTCTGTCGTAGCACTGGTACTAGTTTTTGGAAAAATGGTACTTGGTGTTATATGGACAGGGAATGGCAAAAAAGAGCACGAAATTATTCAAACCAGAAATCTAAATGTAGCCGCACGAGAGCATTTGGTTTCTACTTATAATAGGAACAGTATCCTTTCTAAACAAAATGAAGATAATAAAAAATATGTACAAATTAAAGCAAGATCAGATGCACAGATAGAAACTAAATCAAAATCAAGATCTCGAACTGCTGTTAAGTTTAAACGGTCATGTAACTTAAATGAACTAATAAGTAAACGAGTTAAAACAAGTGATTTGATCGAGGTAGGGAATGTGATTGCCATTGATAATCAATCTATGACAGTATTAAGTTGTAATAAACAACATACGTATGTAATTCCTGATTATTATATCAGAGAATATGACAGAGACAGTGTCTTAATAGATACATCAATTCAATATCTATATCATTACGAGATAAATGTAAAACCACAACAAATTAGGATTTAAACTAGATTAAAATAGTGTTAAATTTGCTAAATGCGCAATTTAGACTAGTTACCTAGCCTCCTTAATCGCTATATAGTCGTTTGATGTTGCAGAGTTTTATCATGGCGCGACTGTCCAGTTATGGTTCTAAAGTTGTTGTCGCTACTTTCCAAAATGAAAGTGAATTTCTATTATATCCTTAAAGGACGGTAGGATAGTAAGATAGAAGACGAACTCATAGATGAGTTGTTAATATATGTGAAAGTATGAAGGAAGGAAAATGTCAATGCTACATATACACACTGTACTAGCCTTCTGCCCACTTTTTCATCCAATTTAATAGATAGATGACTGATTCTACCAACTCCTGTCCCTTATTGGTTAATCTATATTCTACCCTCGGTGGGATTTCGTTGTATGCTTGTCTTTCTAGAATTCCACTTTCATCGAGCTCCTTTAGCTTCTTCGATAAAGTTTTGTTGCTAAAACCCCTTCATTGTACCTCCGTAATATTCGAGAGTAAATTAATGGGGTATTAGGAGGATTGTTTAAGATAGATCCGGTATATTACGAAGAGACAAACTCGGGACGATTATAAATAAAATAACAAATTTGTTTGATGCTGTGTACCATCTTGATTCTAATTATCTAAAGTGGTATTGAAATTATCATACTTATAGGTATTTTTGATATTTGCGAATATATTAATAAATTCAATAATATTATCGCTGATTTGTGATTTAAAGTCTATGTTGGCGATTTTTAGTGTTAGAATATAAAAAATAATATATTTATAAAGAATAATGTATATGTAATATTGACTGAAAGTATTCAACCATGCGATCGCGTATTGAGCTGCGTATAGCCTATTCGTAGGGCTGGCTAATTCCCCCAAAGATATAGGTTGGCCGAATTCTATCACGATCGCATGAAAGTAACTCAAACAAGTAGGTTGCATTGTCCTTTCGCAAAGTGCATCAGTCACATTCATATCAGTCAATAGATTTTTATCAATGAGTATAGGAAGAATCCAATTACCAAAACTTGATCGTTTAATCCTCGTAAATATAGCCAAAAAGATGTTGAAAACAAGATAGTTTCAGTAGAAATAAGATAAGGCATTTTTTGAAATACTTATTTTTGAAAGCTCAAAATGGCTGACTAATTAGAAGTATTTTATAGAATTATTTTACTGTGTAGTGCAGCACAGTGTTGCACAGTACTCGCCAAAACTTTCCTACTGCCTAAAAAATATTTTTTATTTTATACCTAGTCTTAGAAAGACATATGATAATAATATGTCAAAGCCTCAATGGATCTGCGCAGCTTGTGGAGACGATTTTACTAGAAAATCTTCTGCAAGGAGACACGCGAACAATATCAACATCCATCGTGAAAAGCCCACCATCGTTAGATACATAGATTATGTCATAGCAAGGGTTAAAGGAGATTACCCGATGCCAATAATCCCTCCACGTCTTCAAATGAGAAATACAAATAAGATACACAAACCACATAATCCAATTTTTACTCACGACTACAATAGTAGATTGGATGCTAGAGCGATTTCGAGCAGTGAGTTCGATCCTGTTAGCCACTTAAACTTCCCTCCGTCTATGACGAAGGATATTGATTTCAAAACCTCATCCCTTGATTCCGATACTCTTGGACAACAAGTGCCCAAATCAAATTATAGTCTACAAGGATGGCTTCGTGGTGGATCTCAAACTACTATATCCTCCAAATTTGGAGAGATTAAGAATTTATTAAGCTCAAGTCATCCGCCTGAAATCGTAAATAGTATATTAGCCACTCTTGCTAAACAGGTCTTGTACGACGGTGGAAGCGAGATGTTTTAGATCAATATTTGGAAAAAATTAGACCGGTAATTAATCGATTACAAGCATTCGATTATCTGTTACCTCCAAAAAGCTCAATAACTGGTACAAATACTTCTGAACAAAGGGTACAACAGGGATCATCTCACAGCTCTTTTCGAGATGAAGCTGCAGCGAAAAAGTTAGAGCAAATTAGACTATTAATGACACCTCATTATCCACAGCAGTTTGTGATGAAGGTCATTACGGATTTAACAAGAAAATTCAATAATACTAGAGATTGTACTTTTCTAGATGATGCATTCGAACGTCATTGTGCAAATATAAGACGGCGTACAATTCGGCAATAATGTATTTACTTGTTAGCGTATTGGTGAATCTAATAGGTACGGCTACATATGGATTAGTTATGTGTGTGCTCGTAGCAGATATAAATATGGCAGCAGTTAGCGTGACGGCAAAATGAACATTCCCATAGTGGAATGAGTTTATATTGATTTTCAAAGTAAGTGTGTTAGATGGCTGGACATTTTGAACAATAACTAAAAATGACCATCAGTTTTGAATAGACCTGGGCCTTGACCTTAGAAATCATTGACTGTGACTATAAATACAATTCATTGCTTAGTGATGTTTATGTTCGCGATAGAAATTTAATAATTTTGAATTGACTCAAGGATTTCTCCAAAAACATATGGCCGAGCATAGTGGATTTATTAAATCGACCTCGATATCCTCATCAAATTATTTGAATAAATCTGTGATATCGTTAGATGGTTTATTGTTGGGGCATGTGACACAAGAAGAGAACAATAAGATGATTATATCAACTGGTGATGACAATGGAAATAAGCTAATCATTCCCAGATGCAAAGTATTCTCAGAAGATATAAAAAGTGATAATTCGATTATTGTTGATATAGAATATCATGAGGCATCAAAATATAGAATATCTGAATTATGATCCATTATCCATATTCCACAATTATATCATATGAAATTGGATTGTTCTCTGCATATGATTTTCTATAATTAGTAGTTCATATGGTAAAGCAGTCTCCTCATTTTAATTAACCTAACAGATAAAGATTTTCGTGTCAGAATTATTTGAACTACTTTCATAGGTAAAACAATATCAGAAAGACAGACACAAATATGGATGTCATTAGATAATTGGATAATAGTGTAATATTATTCCTTACAGTAAGGTACGGGTAAGCCAGAATTCTTAAATAAAAATAGTGAATTTTTGTCATTCATGAATAAACAGATATCTAATCAAAAAACACGCTCCACAGGTACGCTTCATAAGACGGTAACGATTGATGGGCTTTCTATTTTTTATAGGGAAGCAGGGGAATCAATTAATCCAAAGATACTATTACTTCATGGCTGGCCTTCTTCCTCTCACCAATACCGTAACCTTATTCCAGTCTTGGCTGAACATTTTCATGTCATCGCGCCAGACTATCCTGGTTTTGGGAACTCTGATATGCCTAGTACAAAAGAGTTCAACTACACCTTCGATCGACTTTCTGAGACAATAGAAGATCTTTTGAAGACAATCGGATTTACACACTTTGGACTTTATATGCAGGATTACGGTGGACCTGTTGGCTTCAGGATCATATCCCGTCATCCAGACTGGCTCGAATGGCTAATAATACAGAACTCCAATGCTTATGAGGTTGGTTTTACCTATGCTTGGGATGGCTTTCGTAATGCACTGTGGAAGAATCGTACACCAGAGACAGAGGATCCTCTATTCGCATTTCTACAATATGAAACTTTTAAACAGGTATATCTACATGGTCACAAAAATCCAGAGACTATTAGTCCGGATAACTGGAATATGGATTTCATGTTCATGGAGCGTCCTAATGCAAGACAGGTACAAATGGATTTGTTTTATGACTACCGTACCAATGTTCCATTGTACTCGGAATGGCAGAAATTCTTACGTGACCATCAACCTAAAACACTAATTTTCTGGGGACAGAATGATATGTTCTTTACCCGAGAAGGTGGTGAAGCCTACCTAAAAGATCTGCCCAATGCAAAGATGCATAGACTTGATTCGGGGCATTTTGCTGTTGAGGACTGTCTTAATGAAATCACTAGCAACATCACTAGCTTCTACTTCGAGAGAGTATGCCTAAGACCAGCTTGATAATAGTAGCGTAATAGCATTATGAAATATTAGATATCAATACGTGTTTTCCAGTATCGTAAAAAGTACTTATGAAGCACATCTTCATTTTTATTTAAGTCTTGTGTATGCCTGACTTTTGCCTTCAAGCCAAAAAATATAGCATTTGGGTCAATTTATAGAATACAGAAGAGACTATAATAACTTCTATCAAGTATTTGTGGTATGGGACGTAAGGATTGGTATTATGTCCATCTACCAAAGCTTCTCATTAAAAGACTGGATCAATTTCTAGAAACACCTAGGGCTAAGAGTATGGGCATGTCTAGTAAACCTGAGCTACTAAGACATCTTATAAATCAGTTTCTAGATGAAGAAGAAGCGTTATACAATAAAATGAGTTACGTCAGTGATGTTATATTAGAAATGAAAGATGGTGATCATGTCGTCTTCACATTCAGTAACGAATCACAGTTTAGGGAGATCGTTAATGCGGCTGTAAGACGAGGCATAGATCGCAATCAGGTTAATGTCTTACTTATCTACAACAAAGAGAGTCAAAAATTCATAGAAGCATTAGATAAATTTGAAAACGCAAATCTCCTATTCAATTCACAAGATATAACAATAATTCCAGCTGATGAAGGCTTTTATGATGACGGCAACTTTTCTGCTGTTCCAAGTCTTCGAAGTATAAGTAATGCCATAGACCTAGCAAAAGGAAAATCAAAATATGGACTAAATGTTTTGGCTACCTCACCTAGTAAACTTATCCAACAAGGAAGGTATGAGGATGCTCTCAGACTGGAAAATGAGTTCAATGAAGCTATAAAGCGACTTGAATTTCCTATAACTACATTATGTCTTTACAA
>DATBGR010000422.1:0-17548 GCA_036557905.1 Nitrososphaeraceae archaeon
CAATTGATAGACTGTGAATGCTCTGCTTACAATTATCTGCTGTAGTATACTTTTAGTATCTAATCCATACTGTCTTGCAAAGTTTACAAATAGATAAAAATCTAGACTATTTCCTCCGTCTATAATTATAATATTGGGCGAATCAAATCCTCCTACTCTTTTTGGCATTAAAGCACGAATGCATATCTTGTAACTATCATATTTGTATATTTTTTATTACCTACTACACACCCTCTATCACTATTTGAGAAATTTACAAGATAATCTAATTTTTCAATACCAAAATCTAATGTATAATTCTTGTGATTTAATTCATAAGCAGATCTAAATTTAAGTAATGATTCTTGTCGCCGAGATGAGTGAGAGGATAAATGCGTCCCTTCATCATAAATCCTTTTAATAAGAGTGCTGGATAGTAAGGATCTACATATGGGACATTCCTCACTATTAGTAGATATGCTATTAATAGGTGAATCTAGTTCCTTTAGAATGATGCCGCATTTTCCGCATAAATATTGTAGCATTTTCTGATTAAACATGCATAGTACGGTAATAGTACGGTAACATACCGTATAAACAATTTGATAAAACACAATCATGAAGCTGATCACGTTACAGGACTACATCTCATATCATTGAAAGAGTCGCAATCTAAAGAACTATGATAACGAATGTACCTAACAATATTCGTTAGACAGAGGATAAAATAAATCACGTTAATGGAGTCCCTTATAACTGAACACATCATTGCTATATGCTGAGATAATTGCGTAAATTCTTGAATTTTCAGATTGAGCGCCCAGATTTTGAAATTAGTCTCGAGCCACCTAAGTCAATTGTTCACGGTCTGTTTAAAAACTCTTCTAGGAAAATTTACATAGATCCACAAAGTTTGTGTATATACAGTTTACGAAGGAATTGCAACAAAATAGAAAATAGACTAGTCATTATTTCGACATGCCTTCTTTAAACAAGCATGAAATTAGCAAAAGCTCTTAGATGTACGATGGAGAATAATAATCATCTCACAATCCAAATTAGACTTAATTGCAGTACAACTGATGTAAGTAGAAGGAGCAAATCATAATCAGATATTATGTCTTTCCATCTTGTTATTGAGATGCTTTCATATATGAACTTGTGATCTATTATCATGATAGTCTACCCCAACTCGAGCTCGACTTATTATGGCAATTATTACGATTATGCCTTAAAACGAACAATGTTAATCAATTATTTTATACACTTTCTAGAATATAAGTTCCACCAGCATCGCTCAGTATCTCAGAGAAGCAAATAGAGAGATATTACACTTTCTATTTCTTCTCTTTTGTCGACAGAATCTGAATCAAATATCGAATTTGGTCATAAATACTGAAAAGTTAAAGGCTTAGAAATCAAAGTCCTGTGTACATTCCTAACCTTATCAGAAGATGGATACAAAGCCGTGTGCAAATATTGTTCGAGAAGAGCCGTAAGCCCATTCAATATTCCGGAAGAGTCAATCAGTTCAAGTCTATATACTAGCTGCTCATTTTCAATTGCTATCTCAGCCCCAACACGGCCTACGAGGGAATGTCCGATCAAACATATCTTGTCTTGATCTATACCGATAGTTTTCATAAATTCTATTACACAATCTCAAAATCAAATACTATATTCTACGTCATTAGGCGTATCACTGTTACCAAAACCTATCAAGTCAATCGCAATCGTGTGATACGATTTAGCTAACCCACACGGGATATCTGACCATCTATCAGCAGAAGCGTCTAAATCATGGATAGGCAAAATATGGGGCTTCTTACTATTTGTGTCGGATTTGGTATTGGGAGAACCGTATTCCGAGTACCTCATTCTGAATCGTTTTACGTAGACAAACCTTTCCACATATCTAAGGCATAATTAGAGGAATAGTAGCAGAATCTTCGTATGCCTCGATTCGGTCGAACATCCAAGCATAAAACATGTAGAATAAGAATAGCTGCGACTCACAATAGCATTTTATGATTCATCTCTTTTAGGTTAACAGTCTTTTTAATTTACATAAATGTAATTGCTGAGAAACAGATGTATTACCTCAATCATTTTCTACAAAAGTACCCTGATTAAATAGAAATAAATAAAGATTGCAATAAAATAAGTTTCATATCTCACTGGTCATGGCATGACAACGAATCTATACAATTTATTGATGGATTTCTTCAGGGCGGTACCTGAGCCAAATATCTGAAATTGATTCTGAAGGCTAAGACAATATAAGTTAAAGTCGCAGGTGTATACATGCGAAAGGCTGTGAAGGTTATCGCAGCGGATTTCGACGCTGCGCCCAATCTATTATTGAACCATCATACAATCTCACATCATTATACCCGGCCTCCTTTAATTGCAAGTAAGTATGAGAAGCTCTAGTTCCTGAGTGACAGTAACATATGATCTCCTTATCTTTAGAAATGCCTTTCTTCTCGAAATCGAGTATTAATTCATCTCGTTCCTTAAACATTTTTCCATCATGTCCAATACCTTCTTCCCAATTATGAAGTACAGACTCTGGGATGCGTGCTTGGAAGTGTTCCTGTGGCGTTCTAGCATCAACCACTATACATTGACCTGCACTCATCTTATCCTTGATCATCTGTGCATCAGCTCTAATCGATTTATCTAGTTGCGAGGAGAAAGGTTTATTGGCAGGGCTCGGAGCGGTAGGAAGAACTTTGCTCACCGCCAGTCCGGCACTAATCCAGTCTCTGAAACCAATTTCTAAAAGTTTGACTTTACAGTGACCATGGTAAAGTAAAGTCCAAATTACCCGAGCTACAGATGGGTCAGAATTTTCCCCATATACTATGACTGATTTAGATTGGTCGATATGCCGTTTTGTGAAAACATCTTCAGCTGTTTTAGAATCAGCCACTAAGTTAGCCCCATTTTCGGATACTGAAATAAGGCTTTCAATGCCGATCGGTAGGGCATTCTCGATATGACCGAACCTGTACGACATATTTCCCCTTGCATCTAGAATGATTATATCAGGATCATCTAGATGCGTTGACAGCCAGTTGTAATCCTCAATCACTGTCATCACTAGTCGATCGAGGTTGAATCTAACCTTATATGAATCATAATTTTGGTTATGCATTAAATTCTCTAGATATATGGGACCATTTTTTGGAACTATAATAGTCAGCGAACTAAGAATCAAACTATTATCTCATATTCCGAAATGTAGGTATGCCTTCATAGGATTTGGCTCAGGATTCTACTTTCATAGCTCATCATGTCTCTCGGCTCTTGAAGTTGCGGCTACGTCTTAACCATAGGAAAACGTTATGTATCGACTATTCTAACAACATAAAGCTAAATCATTAACTGACACCGGTCAAGCAGATTGATGAGATTTTATTTGAAAAAAACATCTAAACCATCCACTAGCCAGTTTTGCGACTTCCTCAAGCGCCCCATCTTCTTCAAAGAGATGGGTCGCGTTTGCAACTACTACTACCTTCTTCTTTTCTGAGCCAATATCTCGCAAAGCACTTTTATTCCAATTGATCACCTCTGGATAGTCACTCCCGCCTACAATGAACAGTGTGGGGACAGTGACTAGCCTCAAACCATTTCTTCCGACGAAGTCTGGTCTTCCAGACCGTGACACAATAGCATTTACAAACTTGTACGTCCTACTGTTTGATGATGCATTCAGGACAGCAGCAGTACCAGTACTTGTTCCAAAGTATCCTAGCAGAAGTCCAGTGAAACTCTGATTTTGCGTTAACCATTCGGTTATTTCGACTAGTCGACTTGATAGCAACTTTATATTGAATTTATTCAGGATGAGGCCAGTTATACCATCATGTTGGCTTGCTGCCATAATATCGCACTCTTATTCTTCTGGTGTGAGTAGATCTACCAGTAGGGTGGCAAGTCCATCCTTATTCATCAATTCAGCCACAACTCTATTTCTAGGACTATTCTTACCACTTCCACTTCCATGAGCAAATATGATTATCACAGTAGGGTTAATTGGAATAGATAGCTCACCCCGCAGTGTCACCGGACTTCCAGAATTCGAGATTGGAATTAGCGCTGATACCTTGATCAATTCGATGCATACCTCATCAATTTACAGTAAACTAGCTCTTTGATCGTTTTAAAACTCTACTGAACCTCTAAGCAATTTTGAAAATTCAATTCTGACAGGCAGGAAGCATAAAAATCGAGTTACACTGAATTATGATGCTACTCGAAAAATAGTAGATACCTAATATCAAATATTGCTCGCAAGTCCCCACAAATGCTTTGTTGCATAATTCAGAAACTTCATTATCTTGTAACGCTTTTGACACTTATCACGAATGAGCCAGATACGACTTACTGTCTTTTGATCGAAGATTTCAAAGTTAGTTGATTAATATCAGATTTGTGCAAAAAAGCAACTACGAATCTAAATTTGATTAGATATAGTCCAAACGGTTTATTTTCGGTAGATAGCCCAGCCATGTGACTTTTGTATAGAATCGGTTTTTCAAATCCATCGGTTTCGACATAGGCGAAATAAGCAATGTTGGACGAAAATCAAAAGTCCAAAGCAAAGCAAATTTCTTTTGATCAGATTTAAACAAATCACAAATTCAGTCGAAGTAATTTAACGATCTATGATCATTATTACTTCAGAAATTGCAAATTCGGAATCCTTATGGGTTTGTAAAAATGTTCTAGAAAGATCGATATTTATTTGAATTAAAGCATTCGAAACTCTGGAGATTTATGAATAGACTGCATATTTCCTATGCAGACCAGTTTCCCCCCTCGTCACGCGCAAGAATATATGTTCATGGAATTCTATATATTCTCAAATGTCAACTATAGTAAGATCGTGAGAAATTGAGGCTTCTATCGATGTTATTTTAATTGGATCAGTAATTATAGAGAGCTGAATGAGCTATCTAGTTGTAGTAGTCATAATTGATAAATTGATATACCGATCTGACGACATGTCGGATAGCGAGTTTCATCGAACCATGTGAAAATGCTGATCCTAAATGGAAAAATCGATATAAGCATTATATTTATATTTTTCTTTATGGCTACTGTTGATTCGTAACAATATACTTGGAATAGGTGTAGGATTTTTAGAATTGTTGCAAATTAGTTGGTAATGTTTGGGCTAGAAATCTCGATAGAATTTAGCCATAAATTGAGTGAGCACCGCGAGCTTATAATAAGGAAGCGGACATCATCAACGTTTGCCAGAATGTAGCAATTGTTCATAGGACTTCCGTACCTTGTGAACTTGATTATTTCGATTTTCCAATTCCTAATGGGATATATATGCCATCATCTTTGACAATCATCTCTAATCTATTACCCTTTACCAAATTGAATCCCTCTACAACAGGTTTAGGGACGACTATTATAGAACTTGAACCCATAGATGTAATAGTTACAGTATGCTTTGTAGGCATATGTCTATCTCATAATCATTAATTTATGCATTTAAACATTGTCCTGTACGTATAAAATTAAACGAATATTGAGATACGTATGCTAATCAATATATGAATAAGTAGTTTCTTAATCCTACTTGATTCTAATTTACTTCCTAAGATGCTACTGATTTACACAGAATATCCACACATGCAAGCTTGGGTAGGACGATATGCATAAAATTTAACAGTAGCACTTCGTAAAACAAGTTATGATGTCCAGCTACAGGTAACAGTATGGGAAGTAGATTTTTTGGGGCTTTCTCCGACGCATACCGACGACTCCGAATTCCTTCTCCACTTGGTAGATGAGATCTTCCTGATATTGTTCAAGTACAGTATGAGCCAGGAATGAACGGATTAGTGATAAATGGATTAAACGCCAGGAGAACACATACTAACATCGATGCCTTCTACGTTAGCTGTGAAACATCAATACTAACGATCTTTTATTCGGGATACACCTTTAAACAATGGCTTATTGATTGAGTATATGAATTCTTTGAAACCGAATTTTCAGAAGGATTTTTAGAGTAATGTTGTCGCTAGGTATTTGACAATTTTACTTAGTTATTATCCTTTCCGCAATCTCAACACGGAAAACATTGCTAAAAGCAAAATCGAGATGTTTTTTCGAACCATATCTCAAAAAGAAATGGACGGGCAATGTTATCTTTCATGGCGGTGGCCAGTTTTCAAGCCGTAGGAGGAAAAGAAGTAATTAGAAAATTTTTTAATCTGCCCAAAGATGACCGAATAACACTAGCGATGGATTTTATGACCTATACAAGGGGCTCGGACATTTTGGAAGAGACAAATGTTCCGAGTGGATAGTCGATCGTTACAAATTTCTCATATAACCATCTTTGGCACAAGATTTGTAACAAAACCTATGCCACAAACGGAATTGTTGACTTTTAAAATTTCTTTCAGAAGAATATTTAACTATCTTATTTTGTTCTGCTGACGTGGAGTTCCTACTTATATAAGGTAGACTCTGGTTCAGGAGTTATGATTGATGCACTGGCGCATGGCTTGCCAATCTAAGCTAATATATGGATTCTTCAAAAACTTTCTCTAATGGATTGGGAATAACTGTCAATCCTAATACGACTACTTTTGCTATAGCATTAGAGAAATTAGATAGGCATTATGATGTCTACAAGAGTGCAGTTGACAAGTTTAGATTGAATAATAACTGGACTAGAATTGCAGAACTCAGTGACGCATTTCAACGAATTTTAGAAAACGATCCGGTTAGGTTTTCTGCGCCGGCCAATTAATAGTGACAACAGCATGATTGATGTTATTTGTGATTCAGATCTTACGTGATTAGGAAATATCATGATCATTTGTTCTTCGGATCGAAGTGTTTGATTTTACTCACAGATAACTGGTTCTGTTCGATATCTGCCAGCAGAATGATTACTTTGTGTTGAGTAAAAGCATAACATGCAATCTATAGTTTTAACAGAGACGTTGCTTGATGAGGCTAGTCAATTAGTTCCTAGCAATTAGAATACCATAATAACATGAATCAGAATATTTCTCCTTGCTGTATCTAGGTCTTATAGATGCATATATGGCGGTTGACCGATATCTTGAGAGCAGCAAGAAATCTCGTAATTCGCTATCTTCCATAGTTGTACACCCGTTTTCGATAACTCTATTTATAAAACCAAATGGATCACTGACCGACTTGACAAAACGAACGCATCCAGCAGCCGGAGCGGCTTGAAACTTGAAGGCTCTCAAGTAAGGCTTTTCACCTTGTAGCCAAACCTGCACCTTATTCAGAATGAATTGCTGAAGCTTATAAACCAAGTTGATATGCCTAATTTGCTTGTCGTGAATGGACAAGTTACTAACCTTACAATATGTATTGCTACAATGGTGAAGTGAATTAGTTATTCTCCTCACAAGTTCAGCTTGGGTCAATTCGATACCTCCACAAACGGATATTGAATAACTCTCGAGACAGTTTTGGCATACATCGACATGGAATCCTCGAATTTCCTCTCCAATGGTCAGTGTATTCGATGTTTGCTCGTACTTGTGGACAATTGTCAATGGCGTGTTCAAACTGTGATTAGTTCGTAATGAATCGAATAACTGCATAGAGTTCAGTTGATTTGTAGGTGGAAATTGTGAGTTGAATTTTTGTCTCGATGCGTAAGATTTTGCAAGAAAATTGTTACTTGTTTCAATACATTTCGTCATTCTATCCCAAAGGTGTAAACTGCTCTGAAAAGGGTCAGAAAAAGAATAATGTGGATTAATAGATCTTACTTCAACGTCAGTAGAGACTGGCAAAAAACGACGGAGTAGGTTGTTAAAGTAGAACTTTGAGGGATTATAATGGACATATTGAGAAACTAAAGCGGGATGGCTTACATTGCGATCGCAAATAGGAATTCCGCCGCCAATGTGACGCCTTGCAATGTGGACTTTCATGTTGTACCGTCGATTAGACTTTTGCGCGCAGTGTGGACAAGAATACTTTAACTCTTTCAATTGAGCCATCCTCCTAATTGAATAATCTTATTCGTATCTACAGTTACTGCAGTTACTGCAGTAACTGTAGATGGATGAAGATGGATCTCCCATGCCTATCATATCATATTAAATTCTTCTATAAAAAAGTTCTATATCATCCAGAATAGCAAAACACCAATGCCACATTGACCTTGTAACCATCTTTCAAGGTGGATATCTACAGGATAGCCCTATAACTACAAAACACGGTTATGGATGTAGTCAACCTAACAACTAGATATCCTATCTTTGTTGAGATTGCAACTAAATTTCAAGTTCCTTGTCTTTAGTTTTTGAGGAGAATGCCAATAACCTGCAAAATACGGACTACAAACGAAAGATATAGTCATTCAGAACAGGACTTGTGGACAAATCCAGGCTTAGTAATATCTATGAATGCAAATAAAGGCAAAAAATAGTTATAACTAATTTAGAGTGATTTTATATAAGAAAAGAAATCTCGCGAAGCTAGGTCATAATTTAATATTGCTGTTGACATCTTTAGGTATTTGGACTGAGGAGTAAGCAGATGTTAAATCCCTTCTAATTCGATGGTGGAAGTTACATAACTAATCCAAGTGAATATGTCCATGTTGAATATAATTCGAGTTCTAAACCCTTCAGACGAGCTCTTTGATTATACTTGATAATAGATATTTTTACTTTTACATCATAAGTTTGGTCAAGACTATAAAATTTATTTCTCGAGTTGCCAGCATTATACTAAGCTGGTTGATCGTGAAAGTTAGGGCAAAGCCAAACAAGTCTTATTATCTGAAGAATCGTTCTATATGTCTAGCATAGAAGACACATCTAGTTTCAAGCTGCGTAGTTTAACTGAACAAAAATATGGTAAGTGAACCCAGAGCACGTTAGGGTACGTGACAACCTGCACCCGTCCATCCCGCTCTATATCCACCTTTCCAATCATTTGTGTGAGAGGGATTGTTTCCATCATATTTGCGACCATCTCGACAGTCAGTTTTTCCTACAGTAAACCCGTCACAATAGTTTTTTGTATGTTTTGAACTGTCACACTGTAGCGATTTGCCTACCGACGTATCAGCTGCTTTAACTAGGTGATCTGTTACCAACGTAGGTGATATTGTTAATGCAGCAATAACAGATGCTACAACAAGCGCAGACCTCTTGAAGCAAGTATTATTCATTGACGATTTAGTGGTATTGCTGTACTTAAGGTTTTGTTCCTATGATAATAATGTTCACTTAGTAAGAGATTACAAGAAACTGATTTACCTATTATAAAGCGTTCCCTTCGAAATTTATTGTAGTATTTTCCCCTGGGAATTTTCTTTATCGCCAATGCTTTTTAATAATGATCAAATCAATTTCAACTAATTTAGAAAGATATTTGTGATGTCTCATGCTTAGATTTGCATAAACCGATGTAGGATTCAAGATAACACTAGTCCACGTTGGTACGCGAAAGTCAATGCATTTCAACTATCTCTATGTTGGTGTTAAACACTGTGAAATTACAATTGGTGTCTTTGCTTGTAAGTCTCAGAAGGATTGATTGCAAAAGATGAAGTGATATGATTTTTCAAAGATTTTACACATGTATCATGATTTCGGTTTATAGAAATGTAGACGTAACGACATTCATGCCCTACTGTAATAAAAATCGCGATCATTTATTTGTATTATATAGTGTTCTCCTGCAGGTATGGGTGCTATTATTGGCCAGCTCCGTGTTCGGCCTTTCACCCCTACCATAATAGCGACCTACGGTGAACGGAGCAGAAACCCGGGTCGCCCTTTCACAGGATCATTCGGTCCCTCACAGTTTAAGAGGGGATACTCCTTTCTACTTATTCGTTGAATATGAGAAAGAGTCTCAATGAATACTTATTAATCTAATTAGTTTATTACTTCTAAACATACTGTCTCAGATTATCAGTTATTCGTCTATGTAATGACGAAATGTATGGCCAGCAATTGGAAGAATTGCAGCATAGCAATGCGGTTAAAAGAAGGCTTTTTCAAAATTCCAGCAAACCGTGAAATCTTAATTGATTTTCAGACTTAGGTTTTCCTAAAAGTATTTACGCTAGAATGAATTGTGCATCAAAATCTGCTCAACGATATAAGATCTCGTCGAATATTTCCCTTTATACAAGATAAGTCCAGTGCATAAAAAAACTAGAAGAATCATTCATAATTTTAAGATTATAAGAATTCCATAATTATTTAGAATGCATAAACAGGATCATAATTTATAGTATATTGGTTATATTTTTTCTATAATATCAGGATCGTTTTATTGTGATAGCTTGCTGATTGTCATATTAATTGCTTAAGAAAATTAGAAAAATTTAGGCTCCAGCTCCGATAGCGGGATTGCCAGACGGGACGCTATTTTGTGAGAGTGCGCTAGTTTGGGGTTTGCCGCTTGCTATGGGTTGTCCGCCACTACCTGATTGTTGTCCGCCACTACCTGATTGTTGTCCGCCATTTCCATCATGGTCGTCGCTGCTGCCACCATCATTTTTATGATCATCACCGTGATTCATTCCGCCTGAATTGCTGGGTTGAATGCCGATTATGTTCACAGCGTTATGGCTTCCCTTTATCTGGTTGCTTAAGTTTTGACACCTTATGTCTAAAGGCATAAAACCGTTTCCGCAGTAATTATTCTGTGCCAGAGTCTGTTTGATAGGCTTTGAAGAATGATGTCCATTTGCAAATGCAATTTCTGAAGACACGACTGAACCTGTTGCAAACACCGCTGCTAAAACTACAATAGCAGCTATTGTAAGTGTATTTTTGTTCATAATTTCAAGGGATAATCCATTTAATTCTTTATCTAGATTAGGCGAAAATTTGACCCACCATTAATCTGATATATCTTCCGATTATTTCATAATGGGATTGGTACGATGATTTTTTAAAGGATTGACAGAGGAGTGATTCTACAATTCAGTGCTATCACAATCGATTAGTGTAGCACATCACCATCTAATTTTAGATGTTACATTAAACTTATCCAGCGATATCCAATCCGAACAAAAATCTTGTCAATACAAAGACTATAGTATAAAGGCAGCTTTTGACATAAACCGGTGTTAGCACGACTAGCATTGCGTACTGCATTTGATTTGGAGACTAAATCGAGACTATTTTGAGGTGTTACCTTACAATGGTGCTTAAATTGCTTTTGTGGTAGATTTATTGATGAACTCTTTGGAGCCCTCCTAAATTCGGCTTTGATGAAATTACTAACCAGTGTAAATTTGTCCATTTTTTTAGCTCCAGGTGATAACACATAGTGGCGTTAGATTCGTAGCCCAAACCTGATTCGTAGTTTTCCAACAGAATAATCTTGATACCAAACAAAACATGAGAATTTATAGAAATATATTTACCAGTTTTGGAGTGGCCTTATGACAATTGATTTTATTTTCTAAAACATTCGAATGTCAGTATATGTTAACGAGTCAGAGTTATGCATCCTGAGACATTGTAAATTCACACATGTAAAACTCAGGCTATACATAATGCCATTTTGAAAATGAAATCAATATATAATATTAGAGAGCTTTAAGGACTAAATAATTATGTATTCATAATATTTGTCAATAGTGGGATTTGAAAAGTGTATAATTCTCAGATGCTAACATGTAAGAACTGATTGCAAGACTGGGTTTTTCTGGATTATGTTAGTCATATTTGATCTGTATTTCTGGGAAAATACGTCATGAACTAGACTGTTTTAAGACAGCCGTTAGTCGCCTGATCTACAATTCGGATAATCCTTTTGATTAATAGGAATACATGCATTTCGCATAGATTTATACTTATCATCAGATTCACTTTACTGGTTTGATATTGTGCTAGGGTTATCTATGGTATTTAAAACCATTTGATGGCAAGGAATATATATCAGACACTTGATGATCTATTTGAAATGTCATCTAAAAAAGAGCAAGAACCAAATATTAATACATCCACTTCACAATTGAAAAAGGATCACGAAGAATTAATCAACCGAGCATTAGATCAAACGAGGGAAGAAATTCGAAAATCTGTTGATGAAGCTAAAAAAGAAATTCCACGATACACACGTGCAATTAATGAATATCATGAGCAAACTATAGAAGCTACTAGAGAATTGGCCGACAACTTCGTTGTATCACAAAAGGAAATCATTAATTCTTATCAGTCAGCATGGGCCCCCTATGTAGAAAATTATACACGAAATGTGTCAACTCTGCTATCTCCAGGCAGGATGTCCGAAGTTTATACCAATACGACCCGATCATATGCTGACAATCTATTCACTGTTACAAGACTAACCAATAATGTCATATTTGGTTACGCTGAGGTATACAAGAATTCTCTACAGCAAGCAAAAAATAATGTCAAAGAGCTGTCACGAATAGGCGTAAATGCTGCAAAGACTTTCGAGCAGACTGCGAAGGAAACATCAAAGATAACTCAAGATATCACGACCAAGTAATGGACAATCATTTTTAATTTTTTTATACTTAGATACGTTCGATCAAAGATTTTTTCCAGTACTTTCAAACATTCGCCAAAGTCCCGGTAATGAATGGTAGAACATTATTGACAAAATCTTATGCCAAATCCTTGGGTATTTAACAATCAAGCAGGACACATGAATTTAACTATATGAATAAACTGTATTTCGGTCGTTATCAAGTTGTCTAATATTTCAAGCCTAAATGCAGAAAGGACAAATCATTTAAAATCGATGACTAGGTCTGCGTTACCATTGAAGCATCCACTAATGCTTTTACATTATGGAGAATTTCATCCAACTATGAATCATCGATTTTTGGTTATAAGAACTATTCATTCGCAGCTATCACTCCCTCATTAATAACATTTTCGAATATCCACGTGAATGTTCTCAATCATAGGAAATCCTCTGTGTACTCTTTATTGTATACGGAGCTGAACAGATTATTGTGTTATCGTCACTCAATCGTGAAAATGAATTGGGTTTGTTTGGCTCTGGAAAGGAAGATATGCTTTTGCAAAATCACTCCTATATATTAAATAAAAGCCGCGAATGCGTGAAACTTTTTCTTTAAGATGAGGTATGAATATAAGTTTCACTATGACCGTGCTGGACAGCACTCAATATCAACACCGAAAATCACTCCCTAAGGAGAAATCCAATCCTAGCCTGTTGTAGCTTATAGTTCATATTCATAGTATTGAGACATTGCTATTCTAGCCCAGCAATCCTTTCATTGAAAATCGGATAAATATAGTACAAAAGGGATTCTTAAAACCGAGTGAATCCGCTAGATGATTGATATTTAAACTGCTTGCGAGATACAAGAACTTATCTGTAAATCATTTCAAAGATTAACTCACTACTTGATTAGAAATTCTGCTCGTAGTGCCAATCATATTTTCAACTTTTATCACAATTATCAAAAAGTCATTTATTAGAGTGAAAGTTTATGAGTGGTGTCTAGTATGAAATTGGTTTTCAATTAAAATTCGCAAAGAATGTCTTGACCAATTTAGTTTAATTTGAATTGATTTGGATTTTGAAGGGTATGCTCAAATTCAATTGAAGTTTATTCTGGACGGATAGTTAATTCATTCAAATCGTAGTTAATGACTATGCTAAGAGAGAAGACTTATTTTCAATCAGTGTTATGCGCTTGAGCAGTAATAACTATCTTCCCGTTGACGGTCCATTTTGCTGAGCCGAGATCCTGGCCCTGTGGTCCAGTAGCACGTGGGATATCAATTACTAAATCCTGAAATTCGTAAGTTATCTTGGTTCCTTTGCCCGTTAGACGATCAAATAACTGCGCCATAAGATCTGGCCATTGACTAGAACCCTCCTTGGCCTCTTTTTCATTGATACTTTCTGACATGGATGATATTGTGAATGCTTAGCATATAACGATATTGCTGTTCGGTAGAAATACTCACTAGAATTATGCAGAGTCTTTTTTGGGAATTTACAGCAAAATTGACGATTAGAGATTCAAAGTTCCAAGATAATAACATACTATAATTTGAATTATAATTCATAATATGGATATAGATCAAAGATTTCCTCAAAAACTATCCTAACATTCGAAGAATCTCCTTAATCTCTAGATTTCTATAATTGCTGCTTACGTAAGTTGAATATTCGTTAATTATGGAATTGCAGCCTGTCCTTCAGAAATGCCTCATATATCATTTTAGACGTCATAAAATTTCCATATTAACATACAATGTACAAACTCTTATAAGGTGTAGTTCAAATTACTCTTCTATTTATTCAGTACGATTTGTTGACTGTGTTAAAGAAAATTTTATAGCTAAAGACGTCTTTTTCTCAATATGGTTGTTAAAAGAAATAGGATACCTTCAAAGTATGTTGGCTACGGATGGTACTTATACTTTCTAGGTTTGTCACATAGGAATAGTTCAAAGGCACTATCCCGATTCGTCAAAAGGAGCCACGTATCCGTCTGGAATGACAACAGTTGTGCCTAGTGCACTAACGGCATGGTCAAAACAAAAATAAATAAAAATAAAAAAAATATCATAGGTCAAGAATAGGTAATTTAGCTTTTGAATATCACTAATCACTAGTACTAGCCAAAAGTTAACTATGAGAGTATTCTATTTTTTATTATGATTCAATCGTCTTATTACTACAAAATATGCTACTAGGTTTCACCTTTATTATTAACAGGTGGAGGCAGTTTTTGATAAACAACTTCATTCGCACGCTGAACGAAAGCCTTGAATAGGATATAAGAGCAGTATCACACATATTCTCCTGTAATATCAAAGATTTCCATTCTAGAATTAGGATTATCTCGCACAAAGATGCAGGCCCAATTGTGAATGAGGAATTCAGAGAAATTCTCCATTCTGCTACATATTTGGTTTCGATATCTGATGTATCGTCGTAAATGGTTGCTTTTACAGGAACTGCCTCAAGTATTATTTCACTCAACCTAATCGTAGTAGGGCATATTCATTATATGGTCATGTACTAAAGATATACGTACATTCTCTAAAATTCCTATTAATTGATATATTTTTAATATAGATCGGATTTGGCATAAATGAGTACTATTCAAAAACTATATACTGGCCTAGTTGAATTCCAGATTCATACCGTTATTTCTTGAAATGTTGATTTTCATTTTATATAGACGATGAATAGGTACAGAGAAACGTGAAATGAAAACCAATTAACAAATTCAGCTATGTATTGACTAGCTTATATAAATTTACATGATTTCAATGGCTCTGTTCAATTAATGGTAGAGATATAGCTAAAAATATCCTATTTCTAATAATGGCCAGATTCAAAGTCAGAAGCGAAACTTCTCCCAGTATGTTTATTATGCATCGCAATTATACTCGTCAGGACCGTCAAAGGAAAACATCTGAACGATTATCTGCCCATATCAAGAGAAATCATGTCTCAATCTGGAATTGGATTCAACGATCCAAGCCAAAGAGGATATTTCAGTCTAGAAGGAGAATCTCTGAATTCATAATTGATGAGACTTTGATTAAAGAAGCAGGTAGTGAATGTTTCGTAGATAAACAATTGAGATCACTCGATAACGTATAAAACTGAGTAACGTTACTTATGATTTGACTAACATTTTGGATAGTCGATATAATTGATATCATACTGTTATCATAATATCAAATCGTTGTTTGCTGTTTTGTCTGCTTTACTGCTACCGTTGCCAATTTAATTGAAGACGAATCTCGTTGATCGCTGTGAAATATCCCTCGACGTGTGGTTGGAACCATTTCATTAAAAAAATAATTTACTTTAGAGCAGGGGTTATTCTCTTCGATTTAGGGTATAGCATGAAAGTTTTAATAACGATATTAGGGAAACTAGCCTTAACCTTAACAGTCCTAACTCTCTCTGGGACTCATAATTAACTACTAGCAAGCTGCTCGTTCTGGTAAGGTCGGCAGCAATGGTCTCAATAAAGGAATTTTTGGCTTTCTATTTAGAGGAAATGTTGGACACGCTAATGAGCTAAACTTTGGAGGTTCACAGAATGGTAACGGCGGTAATAGTGGTAGTGCTAATGATAATAGTTTTGCTGATGGAGGGAATTACAGAGGGTATTAACTTTGGAAATTCGTGATCCGTCGTCGTAGGTTCGTCATAAGTATCTGAGAGAGATAGAATGTTTCATTGCAACCGCGAATTCCGATTTTTATTCGCACATCGATGGTGTGCATCCTACGATAACGTGGTTCTTGATTCATGATAAAGGAGTCTCTCAATTGATAACAATTATTTTGGATAATTTGTAGACTGCGGGATCAGAAAAGAGGTATAGATAAATAATGATAGATGAGAGTCAGAAGAATACCCTTGTACAAATTTATAATGAGGACCATTTCATTATAGGCAGAGGTTAGATCTATTCCAATTTTAAAAAATTCGAGTTTGTCAAATTTATCCGGAGGAAGAGATTACCCTAATCAATTGCGGCAATATTGATCGTGGCAACTGTATATAATGAATAGCCATCCTGAACTATCTACAGATTATAACTTCAAAACTTCGCCTGCATACTATCTTTTATTCAGTATGCAATAGTTCTTAAGAAGAGCTGACCTTTATCTCCTCTTCATTTTGGCTTTCAGTTTGTTCATCGGATTCATCGGATGATGATTGTTTCATCTTTCGTTTTCGGCGGCTTTCAGCCTTTAGCTTTGCTAATTCCTGTTCGACCGAATCACTCATCGAGGTTTTTTCCAGCTCTCTTTCAATTTCGTCCGAGCTTTTATCTCCTGTGTAATCAGTTAGAGTCCCTGAATCTAGCATTTCATCTAATGCTTGGGATTTAGCCTTCATCTGTTCAGTTTTGTCCTCTGCTCTGTTCATAGCCATTCCAACATCGGCCATCTCCTCAGAAATTCCAGTTATGCTTTCCTTGATCCTTACTTGAGCTTCTGCAGCGGTATATTGAGCCTTGATAACCTCCTTCTTTGATCTGAACTCCTCTACCTTGGTAGAAAGTCTTTTTTCGGTCTGTTCTAGTTTGTCTTGTTCGATCTTCATATCCGCAATCTGTTTAGCCAACTGTTGTAGTTGAAGGACGTTTGCATTCTTTCTTTCGAGCGCAAGTTTAGCCAAATCATCGCGACCAGAATCGACCGCTCTGCTTGCCTGTTCATCCAACGTTCGGCTGTTATCCATAAGTTTAATTTTTTGCATCTCGAGGCGTTTTTTTGCTGTGATAACTTCCGCAATATTTCTGCGCAAATGATTGACTAACTCGACCTGCTTGGTATAAGAGTAATCTAAGGCTTCCTTTGGATTTTCGAATTTATTAAGTAGAACATTTACCTTTTGCTTAACCAATGTCGTAACTCGGTTTGTGAGACCCAAATTTCTTCTAGTTTAGAATTCTCGTTATTTATTATTAAATCTAGTGACAACCGTAGCAATTCAACCTTAGTCTATAAGTTCCAGGATTGTAATAGTGTCTAAGAATTACATCTCATATTCTTGGAATCTGCAATTTCAT
>DATBGR010000423.1:0-2765 GCA_036557905.1 Nitrososphaeraceae archaeon
GCCTATACGAATGCCATAGTAATACCAACTATGAGGATTACGTTTTTGTAATCTGAATTTGACTCAAAAGTGATGTAGTATATAATAGTTAAATGTGAAATAAAGGATTGCTGCCTGATTATATTTTTACTCTAATAATCCCATATTTCTATATTCTTTTGTAAATAAATATTATTAGAAGCATCTCTAGTAATTTCGTGCTCAGGGGTTTAGTCCTTTGATAGTAACACCTATCTAATTATAATATAGAAAAGGGGCTTCTGAATTATACGGGATATATAGACTCTACTGCAAAAAGTTGAGTGTATTTTTAATAATAGAATTCAGTTAGTTGTTACATTTCAAGTCATAGCCGGATAATTAGTTAGTTGGTTAGTTGTGGTTTGAAGCGGGTTTCAAGTACTGACATCGACCCACATTTTTCGAAATTGTTAAGATAGATAAGTTTGCTTATCAACTGATTCTATTCTATTCTGACTGTTGCAGAATAGAATAGAATCACAATCATACGTTATATTTTACATCAGTTATAACGCTATAAATATGAGGCAGGCGATATTATAATGAGAAGACGATCTTTATCATCCTTAGCCAGCAATTCCCCTATCCTAGACAAGCTAGATTACCAGATAATCAATCTTATGACGCTAGGTTTGGAAAATAAAGAAATTGCAGAGGAGCTGAGAACTCCCTTAAGCACAATACAGAGAAGAACAAGAATTCTATTAAGATCTAGATACATTAGTCAAATATTCCAACCTAACTACAAGAAATTAGGATTAAAAAAGGGATTGCTTCATGTATATCTTCGTACAGGTAATATCAAGCAAGTTGCAGAAGACCTATTATCAAACGAAGGTATAATGTCTTCGCATCCATGTTGGTAATTCAGATGTGGTAGGAGAATTTGTGTATGAAGATAGTGAACAATTAGTAGACCTAATATCAAAGGTAAAGGAATTAGAGGATATAGACAGAGTTGTCTGGTCTGAGGAAGTATACCTTCTTCCCGGAAGAAAAGACAGTATGACTTCGGTCTTGAATAGATTAATCGATAGAAAATAATAGGCAAATAAACCAAACAAGAACAACAACGACCATTGGAATCCAGAACCTAAGAGGATATTTTCACCCAATCATAGGTTACTGGACTTGATGGCATGGCCGTAATGAAATTTGGCTTTGTTCGAAGGTTAGACGAACGAGCTTACTGTTTAATGGACATTGTTTTTTATTAATGCTGCTATGAGAATCCTATTCTAACGTCATTTGTTGGCCAATCCGTCTGTCTCTCACTTTATCGCTCCGTCTATAATCATGATTCGCACTTATTGTATATAGCTTTTATTTCCAATAAATTGTCCTAATAATCCGTATGTTGAACTTTTTCGGGGGTCTGCTTGTTTCTGTTTCTTTTAAATTTCTTGTAAATTATATCATATCTTTAATCTCATTGACCAGTTAGCTCTTCTGCTTTTGCTTTGCTTTGCTTTTGAGAATATATAATCTATCTCATTTCTGGATATTTGCTAATGGCAGACTAAAACTGAATGTCGCGCCTCTTACATCAACATTATTTTCTCCCCATACTTTGCCGCCGTGGGACTCGATAAGATTCTTTGATATATACAATCCCAAACCTAAACCGGAATCTGAGTTGGATGCAAATTTAGTAAATAATCTAGGAATTATTTCTGGATCTATACCTGGCCCTTCATCTTTTACGCTAACAATAACATACGTTTTATTTTCACTATAACCAGAAAGGTTAGTATTACTTTCCGAATTCGTGCTAACTTGGATAGATACTATAACCTTACCATCAGTGCTACCACTATTTCTGTTTGCATTAATTGCATTAGTTATTAAATTTGACAAAACCTCAGTGATTCTTACTTTATCAGCGTTTATAAATAAGACTGAGTCTGGTTTGTTAAATATAATCTCTATATTGTTCTTGGTATTCGTATTTTTATTTTTATTTATAGCCAGCGAGTGTTTTATATCAGTTATGGCAGTTTCAATCTTTTCTACTAGATCAAACCATCTTTTATTCAACTTAAGTGTATTGCTTTCAATTCTTGCTACGTCCAAAATTTCTGTTGTTAAATCCTGAAGCCTTATTGTGTTTCTGTATGCTGCTGCAATGTATCCTGCTATTCCACTGTTAACTATATCTCTGTTCTCATCTATTGCCATCATTGCTAATTCAGTATATCCTAGAATAGATTGTGCTGGAGTCCTTATTTCATGAGCTGCGATATGGATAAATTCTCTTTGCATTTTATCGTTACTTGTTAGCTGTTCATTTAGTAGACGTTCATTCCATAACAGATCAAATATTGATTTAAACGAATCCACTGTTAACTTTCTGGTAGAATAAATGGCAAAAGCAATTGCTTCGGTAAAGTCATTGTCTGATTCTGCAGCTGGTGCATCTACACCTGATCCTCTAATCTCCGTTCGCAGCAACTTTTCACCATCAACTATGCACATAGTAAACAGAGAGTTAGCATCATTGTTTAACACTTTGATAGAGGGAGCCGCCTTAGATATTCTATCTAAAATTCTGATGTTTCCCTCACAAGAAGGACAAATGATTTTTATATTTGCATTTTTCTCAACTGAGGCCTTTATAATATAATCAATTATTCCTAGTTTATCAAGGCTTGTAACTGCATTATTATTAGGAAGAAATAAAAAAGCATCTTTATTAATCGATTTTACCATATCAATAAAAATCTGACTTGCTTTCTTTTTATTAG